>DATHVL010000117.1:0-2958 GCA_035461325.1 Pyrinomonadaceae bacterium | reverse complement strand
GGCGCTTGCCGGCCAGAAGTTTGTGGTGATCAAAGGCACGCTTTACCGCCAACTCGACAAAATCGATCTCGAATGGCTTGCGAATATAATCGAATGCGCCGACCCGCATCGCCTCGATCGCCACATCGATCGTCTGATTGCCGCTGATCATTATCACCACGGTGTCAGGTGATTGTTTGAGTACCCGCGGAACGACCTCGATGCCGCTCATATCGCCGAGATCGATATCGCTGAGCACGATACTGAACCTCTCGTTCTCTACTGTCGCCAAGGCCTCGGCCGCTGAGGCGGCGGTCGTGCACTCAAAACGTTCGCTGAACAAGTCGCGAAGGATATCTCGAACGAATCCCTCATCGTCGATGATCAGCATTTTGTATGGAGGCGGGTTAGTACCGTTCATAGCATAGTGAGGCCGGACAGCCCATCGGGAGTATTCGTCATCAAGCACAGGCCAGTTGCCGAGAAAAGAGGGAGGGGCTGCAGGTTACGAATAGTTGGCAATGCAACCTATGTGCCAAAAGGATAAGTGGGATTCCCTATTAATATACTGAAAAAAAAGGATTTGACCAGCAAATAATTTCGAGTGGGGCGTTTTGGTGCGGAGATCGATCCCAATAAAAAACCGGCCACTAGGGCCGGCCGTGAAGAATCGATGAGTCAAAAGTTATGAAGATATATCGAATGTACGTGCGATCGAATCGCTAAAGTGCTGTATCGACCGTAGTTTGTCCCGATATCCGGTAAACCGGAGGATGTAAACGGTACTCCCAGAACGAAGGAAATAGAACCTGCCGCTCTTCGGCCTACCGCGATCTACGAATTCAAAGTTATACACGGAGCCCGATAACTTTCCTCTAAAGTTTTCCTCTTTCCCGGCGACAAAGCCCCGCATAAATTGGAGCTTCTGCTCCTCCTCGCGAATAACATCGCCGAGCGGCGTGTTTGGCGACGCGGTGGTTTTCCGCACCGTGAAGTGCCCGTCATTTCGGTCAACGAAGACGTATTCTACGGAACCGTTGCTTTCTGCGGGCTTCACCGTCATCTTCCAGCGGTCGTCCGGAATATCGAAAGAGTACTCCACGCTCGGGTCCGAAAATGAGCCCGATTGTGCGAACGCAGCCCCGGCGGCAAGCGCGCAAACCAAGGCTAACTTAATTGATCTACTTATATATCTCATGGTCTTTGCAGGTCAGAAGCTTACTATGATACCCAACATTATTGGAAATTGCGATAGTTTGATGCCCGGGCGCCGCTGATTGTTGTATGTTTGTAGTCCTCCGGTCAAAACATTGAACACTCATAAGAAATGCAGCCGCCGCGCGATTTGTCTATACTTACAACTTTGGTATCGGCACTGACATACGAATGCTTTCCACGGAGATCACACGGATCAAGCCCAGTGAAAAATGGATAAGCCTTGAGCTTAAAGAGCTTTGGGCGTATCGCGAATTGTTATACTTCCTTACTTGGCGCGACGTAAAGATCCGGTATAAACAGACGGCGATCGGGATACTTTGGGCGGTTCTACAGCCCGTGCTCACCACCGCCATCTTTACGGTGCTTTTCGGCATTTTTGCGCGGTTTGACACGGGTGCGGTCCCGTATCCACTTTTTGCTCTCAGCGGCCTGATGGTTTGGCTCTTTGTTCATAACTCGATATCGATGGCGAGCACGAGCTTTGTTAATAATACGAGCCTGGTCACAAAGGTCTATTTTCCTCGCCTTGTCGTTCCCGTTGCGGCGTCGCTAGCGGGCCTTTTCGATCTCATCTTTAGTATCGCGATCTTAGCCGGGTTAATGGCGTATTACGCAGTATTGCCGGGCTCCGAGATCTTGTTGGCACCCATTTTTCTATTTCTCGCGGTGGTTCAGGCCGTCTCGCTCGGCACGCTTTTTTCGGCGCTCAACGTCAGGTTCCGCGATGTTAAATTCGCTCTGCCGTTTCTTCTCCAGGTGTGGATGATAGCCTCCCCGGTCTTCTACCCATCGACCATCCTTCCCGAAAAATGGCGGCTGGTCTTTGCTCTTAATCCCCTCACAGGAATTCTAGAGGGCTTTCGGAGCTCGCTATTCGGAGAGCCCTTTGATTGGCCGGTGATCTGGGTTTCGGTCGCATCGCTCGCCGCGATCGCAACGATCTCGCTGCTCATCTTCAAACGCATGGAGGACGAATTCGCCGACGTGATCTGATATGACGATGATCCGGGTCGATAACATCTCAAAGCGTTACTACTACGGAGCGGCCAAGCCCTACTCCGCGCGCGAGTTCTTTGCCGGGATGTTGACCACGTCAAAGCGGGGAACTCGTAAGCGAGAACTGTGGGCGTTACGCGATATTAGTTTCAATGTCGCCGAGGGCGAAACGCTCGGTATCATCGGCAACAATGGAGCCGGCAAATCCACGATTCTCAAGGTACTCTCCCGGATCACTAAACCTACATCGGGATATGCCGAGATCCGCGGACGTGTCGGCAGCCTGCTCGAGGTCGGCACCGGCTTTCACCAGGAACTTTCGGGCCGGGAGAACATTTTCCTGAACGGGGCGATCCTCGGAATGCGCCGCACCGAGATCGAACGCCGTTTTGACGAGATCGTTGATTTTTCTGAGATCGAGGAGTTTCTCGACACGCCCGTGAAGCACTATTCGAGCGGGATGTATATGCGCCTCGCCTTTGCGATCGCCGCACATCTCGAACCCGAGGTGTTGATCGTCGATGAGGTGCTTGCCGTCGGTGACGTAGGTTTTCAGCGCAAGTGCCTCGCAAAGATGCGCGATGTCGGCCGCTCCGGCCGGACAGTTCTTTTCGTCTCGCACGATATGCAGGCGATATCGCGATTATGCAGCCGCGTCATATGGTTCCGCGACGGCGAGATAGTCCGGGACGGCGAGACCCGAGCAGTTATAAGCGATTATATCCACGAGCAGTCCCGCACCGGTGCTCAGCGTGCTTGGAAAGA
>DATHVL010000116.1:0-3755 GCA_035461325.1 Pyrinomonadaceae bacterium | reverse complement strand
GCCGTCCTTTATCGCGCCGATACGGCGGATATCGAGCCGGACGCTGGCGTAAAACTTCAGGGCCTTTCCGCCCGTCGTCGTCTCCGGCGAGCCAAAGAAAACGCCGATCTTTTCACGGAGCTGATTGATAAAGATAAATGTCGTGTGTGAGCTTGAGACGATCGCTGTGATCTTTCTCAAAGCCTGCGACATTAGCCGTGCCTGAAGTCCGGGAAGCGAATCGCCCATTTCACCGTCGAGCTCTGCACGCGGCACAAGTGCCGCAACGGAGTCGATCACGATCACGTCGACGCTGTTCGAGCGGACCAGCGTTTCGGCGATCTCAAGCGCTTGCTCGCCTGAGTCGGGCTGCGAGATAAGCAGGTCGTCGATATTGACACCGAGCTTGCCGGCATACTCCGGGTCCATCGCGTGCTCGGCGTCGATATATGCAGCGATGCCGCCGTTCTTTTGGGCCGAGGCGACCACCTGCAACGCGAGGGTCGTCTTTCCGGAACTCTCCGGCCCGTAGATCTCGACGATCCTGCCGCGGGGCACGCCGCCGACGCCGATCGCAGCATCGAGGCTAAGGCAGTTGGTGGAAATGGCGCCGATATTCTCGTGCGGCCTTTCGCCCAGCCGCATGATCGAGCCCTTGCCGAATTTTTTCTCGATCTGCGACAGTGCAGATTCGATCGCTTTACTCTTGTCCAAACTCATAGGTTAAATTTCTCCGTGGTTTAAGATGCGGACACCAAGACTGTATCACCGATGAAACAAAAGTGCAACCGTGTATCGCAGGAGGCACAGGCGGGTCCGTGAGGGATCAACAAAGGCGCTTCGACATCCCGTTTTGCACGTATCGGGCCGAGCTGCAACTGCTTCAAATAACGGCAGAAGGATAGCTGCGGCCACGGCTCTCGCGGTTCGGGTCGATCGAATATTAGGCATCTGTTTCGTGTTGAACGGCAGATCGGATGTCAGGGTGAAACGCGCATCCGACCGGTCTGTTTTAGAAGTCGCCAACATTATAGTGCGATTCCATCCGGCTGCCAAACACATCGTTGGTTGCAGCAAGTCTATGTTCTATAATGTCACGTGCCGGGATCAGTTTATACCGTGAGTGATAGCCTCAAGTGCCGGCCGGACCATCAATGAAATTCGCCGACATGGTCGGGCAGACGCTCGACGCCAAATATCTTATCGACCGTGAGCTGGGACGCGGCGGTATGGGCAACGTGTACTTGGCGACCCACCTCGGCACAGAGAGGCCCGTGGCGGTAAAGGTAATAGCTCCGCAATTTATGGAGCGGCCGGAATTTGTCGAGAGGTTCCGGCGTGAGGCCCGTGCGGCGGGGCGGCTGCGTCACCCGAACGTCGTTGACGTAACCGATTTCGGCTTTGCCGAGACCGACGACGGCCGCGTTGCATATCTCGTAATGGAGTACCTCGACGGCTGCACTCTGGGCGAGATACTCGAGGAGGAGCGGAATCTTCCCGTTGCCTGGTCCTTAGACATTCTCGATCAGGTTTGTTCGGCCGTGCACGAAGCTCACACTCAGGGCATCATCCACCGCGATCTTAAGCCCGACAATATTTGGCTTGAACCGAATCAGCGCGGGGGGTATAGCGTGAAGGTGCTCGATTTCGGTATCGCAAAGGTTGACGGACATCGGCAGTACGTGATGCCCGATGACCTCACCGGCCGCATCGCCGTGCCGACACAGGCGATCGCGGGCGGCCGAACGCTTGGCGGTGAAGACGCCTCGACAGTGATCCACGACAGCATTTCGCCGACAATGCTGATCGGAGCAGAAACAGCGGCTGTAGCACCTGAGACGCCAAGTTCAGAATCAGACACGATTATTCAACCCGTTGAGGTCGACGAGTCGGCTTCGCCCGATGCGGTCAGTACACGGCTGATGGCGGGCAACGGTACTCCTGACGGTCCGGTGCCCGAAAGGACTGCGACCGAACAACTCAAGACCCGCGCCCTTACCCGGGTAGGGTCGGTATTGGGAACGCCGCTCTATATGTCGCCCGAGCAGTGCCGAGGCGAGGCTCTCGACGCGCGGTCGGATGTCTACAGCATCGGCGTCATCGCATATCAGATGTTGTCCGGCGGGCCGCCATTTACCGGTGATTTCACCAAGGTGATGGAGGCCCACATGCACACGCCTCCGCCGCCGCTGCGCGTCAAAAAAGTGCGAAAACGGCTGCAGGCTGTGATCGCATCAGCGCTCGCTAAAGATCCGGAGGACCGCCCGGAAACGGCTGAGGCGTTTGCCACCAAGCTGCGGGCACGGTCCGAAGGCATCTTCGGCCTGCTGCGCCGTGCCGGTCAGATCTATACGGAACACATCGGTAAGTTTCTGTTGCTCTCAGCAGTTTTCCATATCCCGATGCTGCTGCTTACCGTGGTGCTGATAAGCATTAACTTCTTGCGTGTCGGCGAATTTATAACGAAGCCGTGGTTCAACGTATTGACGGGATTTACCGCGTTTCTGCTCACCCTCGCGACGGCGCTGTTTACCTACATGATCACGGGCACCATCGCATGGGTGGTGATCCAGTCGTTTGCGGTGCCGCTACGCCCGATCAAGCTTCGCCCGGCCCTGGAGCGGGCAAAGTCAAAGTGGAAGTCTTTCGCCGGGGCCGGATTGCTTAGCACTTTCATCGCCTTTGCGGTCGCGGGTGCTCTCGCCATTGCGGGTTTCATAATGCCCTTTGCATTGTTGTGGGCCGTGATCAATATTGGCGTGGGTGTCGGAGCGGGCATCGCAGTGGGCGGGCTGCTCGGCATCGCGGGATTTGCCTTTACCAGCGTGCTGTTGATGCTGGCCGTCCCCGTCGTGATGATGGAGAACGCGGGCATTTTCGCGTCGCTCAGGCGCTCTACGGAGTTGATCAGGCGGTCGCTACGAACTGCCTTCGCGGCGTTTCTGTTAATGTTCCTAATCCCGGCAATAATGGCAGGCTTTCTTTCAAGCTATATAAGCTTTGCAGCGCGGGCTATCGACCCTGAAGGATTTGGAGCAAAACCGGCGGTGGAAGCTGTTGCTGAGGTGAAGGCCGATGAGGACGGGCCGAATTTCAGCATCTCGATTGGTGAAGAACGCATCGTATCCTCCGAACCTGTTCCTGCTGCCGCTCCTGCTCCGGAGCCGCAGAACACTCGTCAGCAGGTAAAAGTCACCTTGGTCGAGACGATGCTTCAGATACTGCTGCTTCCGCTGCAGATCTTTGCAACCTCGATAACGGCAATTATTGTCGCTTTGCTTTATATAAAGACCCGTCAGGCGGGCGGCGAATCGCAGCGGGACCTTTTGGCTGCATTTGAAGAAACCGACGAACCCGGAAAGAAGTGGCAGCAGCGGGTCAAAAAGCGCCTGCTTCGTTCCGGCAGGAACTCCGGTGCGGGGCGCTCGCAATAGATGTTAAGTAAATTCTCACAACTTCTAACGGTATCGGCCGTGCTGATCATTATGATCACCCAAGCCGGTGCTCAGTCGCACGTCCGGGACTTTCCCGCAGAGGCCGGAACCTGGATAGAGATCGTTAACCCGAGCGGCCGCGTGGACGTTTCTTCGGTGGCGGGTGCCGGCGGCGGGACGCTCAGTGTGACCGGCGACCCCGTGACGGAATCCGAGATCAAGGTCGAAAGCAAACGCGGACGCACGGTCATCACCGTCGCGCCCGAAGGCAAAAAGCGAATCGACCTCTCGCTGAAACTTCCCGAACGCACCCGGCTCCGCATCACAACAGGCGAGGGTGAG
>DATHVL010000115.1:0-2321 GCA_035461325.1 Pyrinomonadaceae bacterium | reverse complement strand
AAAAAACTCTTCGGGCGACTAGAGCGCCTTGGACGCCCGAAGAGTAGGCAAATCGTATGCCTTTTAACTACCACCACTTACCAACAAATTAAAAGTCACTCCTTTTTCTAACCGGAGGTTGCCGGTGGGCGATGACAGGGTCGCCGTCCCATTAGCCGAGCCGCCGGCCGACTGATGAATCGAAACGCCGCGGAGCGTGTCACCCACAAGCACGGGAGCCGCCCCGACCGTGTTTATCGCGGTTCCCGCCACTGCGCCGGTCGTCCGCGAAGCTGTATTCACCACTCCGCCGACGGTGGACCCGACTCCGCCCAAGAGGCCGCCGCCTCCTGATGATCCTGCCGTCGCTGTCGACGTGGCGGAGCCGTTAGCCATCGCCATATTATCGGCCGACGACAGTGCCGCACGGGTGTCCACTATCGAAATGATCGTTGCCTCGATCGGCGTGACAATCGACTTATCCTCGATTCGGTCGAATACCAGGCCGATGCGGGAAGCTGAATTTTCCTTGCCCTTGCGGGCGACCTCGGTCACGCGGCCGACGATGTGGGAACCTTTCTTGATAACGATTTCACCGTTGCTCTTGACCGCCTTAGTGGTCTTTAACAAGACTCGGTCACCGACGTTCGCCTTTTTCACATCAAGCGTGGAGACGAGTTCTGCTTCAATTCGTGAGTCGGCGGCCAAGGCCGTGCCTTCATTTTCTGACCGTTCAACATTCCCCGGTGCGTTGCTGATAGGCGGCTGCGGAGTCCGACTCTTTTGTCCAAAAGCGACCGCCGAAAGCGAAAGTATTAAGAACGCTAACATTATTTGTTTATGCATATTTACTCCTTATTCGCGGATACGGGAGAGGGGAGAGCGATCCGGTGCATTTTCAACATATAACCATGATAAAAGGGCGGTCTTGAGGAAACCTTGAGGCTCGGGAACGCGGCTTCAAGTTTTTCTCAAGAGTGCGGTTGTAACCTGATCGCGTTATGTCGATGACCTACATATTCCACGATGGTCTCGAGGCTTTCGACACCCTGCAAACATTTCCTGCAGCAGCCTCTCAGCACTTGCCGCCCACGGGGGGCGGGACGTCTCAGCCGCCCAAAATAGATCGGCAATGCAAGGCTCCTGTTCCGGGGCCCGGACTGATCGAACGTCCCCGCCTGACGGAGGCCCTTGCGAGGGCCCACGATGCATTTGCGGCAACGCTGATCACCGGGCGTGCCGGAACGGGGAAGACCTGCCTGGCGGCACACTACGCCAGCGAGGCGGGGAAGACGGCATGGATGACGCTCGATACGCCCGATGTTGACTGGAATAATTTTGCAGCGTACCTGATGGCGGCGGTCGGCGGGACGAAGCAACTGCCGGCGGAACTGGCTGAAACGCTTCCTCGGCCCGAGGCGGTCGACCGGGCACTTGCGCTTGCGTTCGGACGCACGAAATCTCGCCTTGTGGTTTTTGACGAGCTGCACAAGATATTCGACGCGCCGTGGTTCGGTGACCTGCTCGCAAAGATCCCGGCGGCGGTCCCGGTGGGGACTCACGTAATTTTGATCTCACGAACACGGCCGCCCGGGCCGTTTTGGCGGATGCGATCGAAACAGGTCGTCAATGTAATCGATGAGAATCTGCTCGCATTTACTCGCGAAGAGGCGTCTAGGCTATTCAAGGCATTCGGGCGATCACAACGAAGAGCCGCCCAAGCTCACCGCGAGAGCTTCGGCAGGGCCGAAACGATTGCGCGGATGGTTTATAAAACTTGAACATTAGCGGGCCTTCCCGCGATAACGGCAAGTTGTGACATAATTTCGGAGTGCGGTGCGGGCTTGGGCCGCAGATGCATTTCGCAATGACACCCCCCAACTTTTTTCTCAGGACAAAACTGCTGCCGCCGCGTGCGGTGCCGGAACTGCTTCAGCGGCCGAGGCTTACCGAACGCCTTGAGGCGAACCTGGAACTGCCGGTGACGATGGTGGCGGCCGATGCGGGTTGCGGCAAGACGACGCTGATCGCGGATTTTGTGCGACGAGGATCGCGGCCTTTCGTTTGGTATCAGCTCGACCACACGGACGCCGACCCGAGCGTCTTCCTGAGCTATATCGCACACGGCATTCGCGGCATCGTGCCGGATTTTGGCGAGGCTTTCTTTGCGTATATTTCCGAGGCACATGAGGAACTTGCACGGGTGCCGGAGCGTGCTGCTGACCTTCTGATCAACGAGATCTTGGAGACGGTGGATCAGCCTTTCATCCTCGTCCTGGACGACTATCACCACATCGGCCGCGAGACGGCGGTACACAAGCTGGTCGACCGGATCCTGCAAT
>DATHVL010000114.1:0-5643 GCA_035461325.1 Pyrinomonadaceae bacterium | reverse complement strand
GACGCGAGGCTCCGTGTCGCTGTATTTTATGGAATTGTCGAGTAGATTAACAAAAGCCGTTTTTAGGTCTTCCGGGTCGGCAAGGACCATTGTCCCCGGGGGCATCTCGGCCAGCCGTATGACGCCCTCGTCAAGGTTGTAGCGTGAGCGCACAAGCTCGATCGAATCGCGCAGCACTTCGGCAATATCCACGTCAGAGACGGTAAGCTGGCGGGCTTTCTCCCGCATCCGCCCGGCATGCAAAACCTGCTCGACAGTGTCGAGCAGACGATCAGAATCGGCGAGCATCACGTCATAAAACTCGCGGCGTTTCGCCTCTGCCACATCGCGGGTCCGCAGGGTTTCAAGATAGAGCTTAATGGACGCGATCGGAGTTTTCAGCTCGTGGGTGACCGAGTTGAGAAACGCGTCATGCTGTTCGTTTCGCTTGATCTCGCGAAGCAGGAAAATGGTGTTAAGGATGAGGCCCGTGATGATGAGCGCAAAAAAGATCACCCCAAGGATGAGCAGCGCCACCTCCCGCAGATTCAGAATGATCCAGCCGACATTGAGGACGATAGCAAGTATCGACAGGGCGATGCCCAGGATGAGGAAGAAAATTGCTGTTTTGCGTCTGCGCACAGCTCGATTCTATTCGAATCGTCGGAGGCATTAAAGACGAATGCGGCGATACTGCCGTAATGGCCGTACCGCCGCACCTTAGTTGTTGCAAACTTCTTAAGCTGTTTCGCTTGCAGGCTGCAGATCGGGAACGTCGGAAGTATCCTTTGCGTTGGCCGTTTTTTCCTCGTAGGCGTAGACCGACTTTGCCAAACCGACCATCTCGAGCAGCCGGATCTGTGCCCAGTTGATATCGATCTCGTACCACGTGAGGCCGTGCCTTGCCGAGCGGGGATATGCATGGTGGTTATTGTGCCAGCCTTCGCCCCAGGTCAGTGCCGCGATAAGGCCGTTATTACGCGAATCGTCGCGGGTCTCGAACCGGCGGGTTCCCCACAGATGGGTCGCCGAATTCACGAGCCAGGTAAAGTGCCAGCCGATAACCGTTTTCAGAAATACGCCCCAGAGCACCATCGACAAACCGCCGATCGCGAAAAGCGCGACGGCAAGCACGACGAGCGGAACGTAATAATATTTGTTGAGCAGCTGATGAAATCGGTCATTTGCGAAATCGGGGCAATAACGCTGCATCGTCGCCCATGATTGATTTTGGGCGGTGCCGCGGAAGATCCAGCCGATATGGGCCCAGTAAGTGCCGCTGCGCGGGCTGTGCGGATCTTTTGCAGTTTCGGTGAACGCGTGGTGGATGCGGTGCGTCGTGACCCAGCTCAGCGGGCCGGATTGAAGCGCGAGTGTTCCAAATATACTCAGCGTATATTCGAGCCATTTCGGAACGACAAAACCCCTGTGCGTCAGCAGTCGGTGATAACCAAGGCCGATGCCGAGGCTGCCGGCCAACCACCATAGGAACACGCCCACGGCCAGATTTGCCCAGCTAAAAGTGAACAGAGCCGCAACTGCGCCGATGTGAAAGAAAATGACGAACAATAGTGTCGTCCAATTGATGCCCTCTCGCGTCTGTGAGGAAATTTGTGTTTGCTCCATCTATACCCCTATTCGAAAATTTTGGCGGCAAAATGCTGCCTACATAGATGCTAACAGGTCTGATGGGTTATGATTGTAAGAGTTTTGTAAGGTTAGTTTACCGAGTAGTTGCCCGCAAACTCGCGACCTTTTTTGCTATTTCGACGCCGGGCCCCGACCGCGATGGACAATGATTTCGAAGTCGATTTCCGCGGCGATCACATAAGGATCGTACATCCTCGGGCGTTTACGATCACCCCTGAGGGGATGGACACGTTTTGGGACGAGCTTGGTAAGATATGCCGGCAATACGCGTGTGACCGGGTCCTTGCCACCGGCCCGGCCCCCGTAAGAAAGTTGGACACCGTCGGAGCATTTCAATCGGGAGTTCGGGCGGCAGACGTTTATCCCAATCTATGGCTCGCACTTTGTTTTTCAAATTATAAGCCTGACGAAATGAGTGAGCTATTTGTCACCGCTGCGCGGAATCGCGGGGTTCGTGTAAAGTTCTTTTCGGACACGGAAGCGGCGATGCGCTGGCTGGGCCTATCAAAGAATAAGTAGTGGAGGATCAAATGGCAGAAGGCAATGTTGCCGAGAAAGTAAAACAGATCTTTGCCGATTATAAAAAGATCGAACCTGCGGATGTAAGTACGAACGCGACCTTTGAAGAGCTGGGCTTTGATTCGCTCGACGGACTAAACATCGTCTTTGAGCTCGAAGAGGAATTCGACATCGTCATCCCGGACGATAAGGCGCAGGAGATGAAGTCCGTCGGGCAGATCATCACCGAGATAGAAGCCCTGCTGGAAGCGAAAGACAGCGGCGTCGAAGCAGGATGAGAAAAGTCGTCATCACGGGGATCGGCATCGTCTCACCGATCGGGGCGGACAAAAGCGCGTTTTGGGAGTCGCTGGCCGTGGGGCGTTCCGGCATCGGGCCGATCACCAAGGTCGACACAGCCGAACTCCGATTTAAGAATGCGGCAGAGGTAAAGGGTTTTGACGCATCGTCGCACTTCGATGAAAGGCAGATGATGATGCTCGACCCTTTTGCACATTTCGGCATCGTCGCCGCGCGCGAGGCCATCACTGATGCCGGGTTCGCGGCGGATGAAAAGTTCGGCAGCCGCGTAGGGATCGTCACGGGATCTTGCCTCGGCGGCAAAGAAACCGAAGACGCATTTTTTTACGATCTTTACGCGAACAAAAAGAACCGCGTTCCGCCGATAGCAATTCCGCGGTCTATGAGCAACTCGGTGGCAAGCCATGTGAGCATGGAGTTCGGCGTTACCGGTGCGACCTTTACGACATCGACGGCGTGCTCGTCGGCGAATCACGCTATCGGACAGGCTTTCTGGCTGATAAGGCAGGGGACGCTGGACGCTGCGATCGCCGGGGGCAGCGAGGCTCCGCTGTGTTACGGGAATCTCAAAGCATGGGAGGCGATGCGGGTGGTGTCGCCCGACACATGCCGGCCCTTTTCAAGCGACCGCAACGGTATGATCCTTGGCGAGGGCGGCGCGATGCTGATGCTGGAAACCGAAGAAAGCGCACTTAAGCGCGGCACAAAGATCTATGCTGAGGTGGCGGGGTTCGGGATGTCGGCGGACGCCCATCACCTGACGATGCCGCTGGCCGAAGGCGCGGCGCGGGCGATGCAGAACGCGCTGGATGACGCTCGGCTTTCCCCGGCGGAGGTCGGATATATAAACGCCCACGGCACGGCTACTCAGGCAAATGATGTGATGGAGAGCAATGCGATCCGATTGGTCTTTGGCGACCATACAGATTCGATCGCCGTTAGCTCAACCAAATCGATGCACGGGCATACGCTGGGCGCGGCAGGGGCACTGGAGGCGGCGGCGACCGTTCTTGGACTGCATAACGAACTTTTGCCGCCGACCGCGAATTTCACAGAGCTTGATCCGGAAATTAAGCTGGACGTGATCGCCGGCGGGGCGCGTGAAGCAGCACCGGGCGCGGCCCTCTCGAACTCGTTCGCTTTCGGCGGGCTCAACGCCGTTCTCGCCTTTCGCCGATACACCGGTTAGTTCACCTATGGCCAAGAAAGGCACGGCCCTCATTTGGACAGAATATCTGATCGCGCGGGGTATCTTCGGCTTTTTGTCGCTGTTGCCGCGGCGTGCGGCGGTGACGTTGGGTGTTGGTATCGGAAGGCTGGGATATCGCGTGCTCGGCGGGCTGCGGCGAGTGGCGATGCGGAATCTGGAGATCGCGTTCCCGGAAATGCCGGAGCAGGAAAGGGCGGCGATCGCGCGTGGGACTTTTGAAAATTTGGGCCGTGTGCTCGGCGAGACAAGCCAGCTGCAAAAAGCGAGCAAGGGAGATATCGAGGCGATCGTCGATTTCGAACTTTCCGATGAGGCGCGAGATCTGTACCAAAAGATCAAGGCAGAAGGCCGCGGCGTTTTGATCACGACCGGGCATCTTGGCAATTGGGAGCTTCTTGTGCTCGCATTCGGTGCCCTTTATGAGCCGATCAGCTATCTCGCGAGGCCGATCGATAATCCGCTGATCGAGGAGTTTACTTCGCGGATACGGCGGCAATTCGGCAACCGCCCGATCAACAAGACGGGCTCGGCAATGACCGCCATCGGCGTGCTTCGTGAGGGCGGGATACTGGGAATTCTCTCGGATGTAAATGCGCACCCAAAGGAGGCGGTGTTCGTTCCGTTCTTTGATGTTTCGGCAGCAACGGCCGCGGGTGCGGCGATGATCGCGATTCGGGCAAACGCTCTGATCTTTCCGGCATTTTGCGTTTGGGATAAGGAGACGGGGCGGTTTAAATTCGTCCACGGCTCGATACTGGATCCCGCCAATACCGGCGATCGAAAGGCCGACATCGCCGCGACGACCGCCGCCTACACGGCGGAGATCGAAAAGATAATCCGGCAGTATCCGGATCAGTGGATGTGGATACACAAACGATGGAAGACGCGGCCGCAAGGTGAAGCGGAGATCTATTGAAAACTGCGGAGGTGTACGGATGAAGAATGCTCTGATGTTCCTGATGGTCGCGATACTTGGTTTGGCGTGCGAGCAGAACGCTAACACTGCGCGTAACAAAGGGGATGCAACGTCGCCAAGCGACCCGTTTGCCGGAACCTGGGTCGACCTCACGCACGATTTCTCCGACGAGACCGTCTATTGGGTGACGGCCGAACCCTTTAAACGGACGACCGTGGCGGAGGGCGTCACGGACAAGGGGTTTTATTACTCGGCGTATAACTTGTCCGGGGCCGAGCACGGAGGGACACACCTCGACGCACCGATACACTTTGCCGAAGGCAAGAAGACGGCAGACCGGATAGAACTGACCGAGCTGATCGGGCCCGGGGTGAAGATCGATGTCGCGGAACGGGCGGCAACAAATAGCAACTATCTGATCACCGTCGAGGACCTGACTAATTGGGAACGCGAGCACGGCACGATCCCGACTCGGAGCATCATTCTATTCAGCACGGGTTTTGCAAAGCGATGGCCGGATCTGAAGACCTATCTTGGCACCGATCAGAAAGGGCCGGACGCCATCAAGGACCTCAGCTTTCCGGGGCTGGATCCCGATGCAACAAAATGGCTGGTCGAAAATCGTCAACCCAAAGCAGTCGGCATCGACACCGCCAGTATCGATAATGGCCCTTCGACCACTTTCGAAAGCCACGTAGCATTAATGACAAACGATATCCCCGCGTTTGAGAACGTCGGCGATATGAGCGGGCTCCCGGCGAAAGGCTTTTACATCATCGCATTTCCGATGAAGATCAAGGACGGCAGCGGCGGACCGCTTCGAATCGCCGCATTGTTAACTAAACAATAGAATTTGATTCCCGTTATGCCACAAAACTCTAGACGAACTTTTTTAACCGGCATCGCTGCCGGTATCGGCACAATGGCATTTGCCCCGTCGATCAAGGCTGAAATTTTGGAGCTCGCGGGCGGGCTTTTCGATGGTTTGGCGGGCCGAGGACCGGATGAACTCGCTGCGGATGAGAAATTCTGGGCTGAGGTTAGAAAGGGATTCGATCTGCCCGCCGAC
>DATHVL010000113.1:0-13197 GCA_035461325.1 Pyrinomonadaceae bacterium | reverse complement strand
TGAGAGTCGCTGCTCGATAATGCGGCTCATCTCATCCGGCGTGATCGACGAGAGCGTCGTGTAATTGCCATAAAGGAAGGAGAGCCGGATATCCTCAACGCGTACGAAAAGCGACGGCCGAGCATCGTCGGGGTTGCCTTTACAGAAACAGAAAAGACACTCGTTGGCGCATTGCCGCGGGACGATCTGCTCGAACATCAGGCCGAGATCTTCACTCTCTTCGCGGTCGAACTCGATCTCGTGCGTCTCGCCATTTCCCTTTTTGACCTGAAAGTTGAGGTCGGTCTCGCCGGCGGTCTGAAAGCGGAAGTCGAGGTAATCCCGGACAGGACGGCCGTTGACGCGCACAATTCGATCGCCGGGCGCGAGTTCGAGCTCCTCGCCGAGACTGCCGGAGGCTACCTCGGTGATGATGACGCCGGGACGGCGAAGCTGCGTTACAGCAGGTGTTACCGCGAATTCATACATAAGGCGAAGTAGTTAGTGTATGTTTTCGCGGAAAGGGTTGGCAAGGAGGTTGTGCTGTCAGGTTGAACGCGGATCAAACGGATAAGGCAGATCTATCGAAATCATGTCATCCGATCTATCTGCTCTATCCGCCTGATCTGCGTTCGAATTTACTTTCCCTAGCCAGCCGAGGCGGCCTTTAGGTCGACTAGGCTCGAAAGCGGAGTAAACTCAACTTCCTGCGATTCGGCGACTGCCTGGTAGGTCAGCTTGCCGGCGTAGGTGTTGACGCCCTCCTGGAGGCCGGCGTCGTCCTTGATCGCCTGTTCAAAGCCCTTGTTGGCGAGGGCCAGTGCGTAAGGCAGCGTGGCGTTCGTCAATGCAAAGGTCGACGTGCGCGGCACGGCTCCGGGCATATTTGCTACGCAATAATGGAGCACGCCCTCTTCGTAATAGGTCGGGTTCGAGTGGGTGGTCGCGTGCGTCGTCTCAAAGCATCCGCCCTGATCAACAGCGACGTCAACGAGCACGGCGCCGTGCGGGATGAGCGAGAGCATATCGCGGGTGATGAGCTTCGGAGCTGCGGCACCAACGACCAGCACAGCACCGATCACGAGGTCGGCGTGCGAGATCGCTTCGGATATGGCGAAGTGGCTCGAGGCGAGGGTTTGCACCTTTGAGAGGAAGATATCGTCGAGTTGGCGAAGCCGATCGAGATTCTTATCGATGATGGTCACGCGAGCCCCGAGGCCGACGGCCATCTTAGCCGCCTCGGTACCGACAACACCGCCCCCGAGAATGACGACATTTGCTGCCGGAACTCCGGGAACGCCGCCGAGCAAGATGCCGCGGCCGCCGTTCATCTTTTCAAGAAAGGTAGCACCGACCTGTACGGACATACGGCCGGCGACCTCGGACATCGGGGTCAAGAGCGGTAGTCGGCCGGTCCTGTCGGTGATGGTTTCATATGCGACGCCGGTCACCTTTCGCTCCATCATCTGCTTGGTGAGCTCGAATTCGGGTGCGAGGTGCAGATAGGTGAAAAGCAGCTGATCCTGGCGCATCCTTTCGTATTCGGGCTGGACTGGTTCCTTGACCTTAACGATCATGTCGCCTTCGCCCCAGACGTCGTCTGCGGTGTCGAGGATCTTGGCACCGGCGGATACGTATTGGTCATCGGTAAAGCCGGAGCCTTCGCCGGCACTCTTTTGCACATAGAGGGTGTGTCCGGCGTTGACCAGCGCATTAACGCCCGCCGGAGTAAGGCCGACGCGGTATTCATTATCTTTGATCTCTTTCGGTAATCCGATCTTCATTTCCAAATCTCCAAAAAAAGGTAATTTTTCGAAATACTTATGTTTTTATTGCGAACCAATAAAATAACATTATGACCCGGTGAAAACAACGCCGCGGCCCGGTTTAGAAACTCCAGAAAATCGGTATAAAGATGGTCGCGACGATCCAAAAGATCACATTGAGCGGCCCGCCGACCTTGACGAAATCCATGAACCTATACTGGCCCGGGCCATAGATCATTGTGTTCGTTTGGTAGCCGACCGGGGTGAGAAAACTGGCGGATGCGGCAAATGTGATAGCCATTAGGAACGGAGTTGCGTCCACCCCGATCGTTTGTGCGGTGACGATCGCGATCGGCGCCAGGAGGGCCGCCGTCGCGTTGTTTGACATCGTTTCGGTCAAGGTGGAGGTGAGCAGGTAAAATGCCGAGACAAGTGCGATGGGACCCCATGCCCCGACATAATTGAGCATAGTGGAGGAGATCACGGCGGCGGCACCTGATTGTTCGAGTCCAATACCGAGCGACAGAACGCCAGCGAGTAGGAAAATGATCTTCCAGTCAATGGCATCATATGCTTCCTCAAGCGAAATGCAGCCGATCAGAATCAGGGCAATGGCACCCATGACGGCGGTAACAACGATGGGGGCGAGATTCATGGCCGCCGCGGCAACAACCCCGGCAACGATCAGCACGGCAAAAAAGGCTTTGCTGCGTCGAAACTCCGTCATCTCCATCTCGGAGGTGATGATGAAATCGCGGCTGCGTTTAAACGTGCCGACAAAATCCTGGCGGATCTCGAGCAGAAGGAGGTCCCCAGACTTAAGGACCGTGTCGGACAGCTTTTCATGCAGCAGCTTGCCGCCGTGACGGATGGCGAGCACGGTGGCACCATCCTGCTCACGAAAGTTCGAACGCTGCAGCGTGCTGCCGACCAGGTTGGAGCTTGGGTCGATCACTGCCTCCAGCAGACGATAGTCGCCCGAGACAAGGTTCTCATCACCCCATTTCGTCTGGGGCTTGAACTGAACTCCCTCGCGCTCGTGAAGTGCCCTGAGCTGTTCCAGATCTGTTCTGATAAGGAGAACATCGCCCAATTCCAGCTTCTGCCGCGCGGTGGGGAGCTGGATGACCTCATCACCGCGTTCAATCTTGAGGATGGTGATATCAAGGTCTTTTACGATCGGCGCTTCATAGAGGGCTTTGCCGATCGACGCGGAGCCCTCGAGAATGACAACCTCGGCGAGATAATCTTCAAGTTTGAACTCTTCGACCAGGTCCCCTTCGCCGCGCCTTTCGGGGATCATTCTGATCCCGATCAACAGCATGTAAAGCGTGCCGACCGCCATAAAGATCAGGCCCAGCGGAGTGAACTCGAACATCGAAAAAGCACGCAAGCCATTCTTTTCGGCGATCGAACTGACTAGGATGTTGGTCGAGGTGCCGATCAGGGTGCAGACGCCGCCGAACATCGACGCGAAAGAGACGGGCATCAGGATGCGGGAAGCACTAAAGCCGGTCTCGCGCGCAACGCCGAGCAAGATCGGCAGGAAGATGGCGATCACGGGCGTATTGTTAATGAACGCGGAGAGAATAGCGGTGACGATCATCATAAAGATGATCCCGAACCAAAAGCCGGATCTAAATACCCGTAACGCGAGATCCCCGATAAAACTGACAGCACCTGTTTTGAACAGCCCGGCGCTGATTATGAACATCGCGCCGACCGTGACGGTGGCGGGATTGCTGAATCCAGCCAGGCCTTGTGAGGGCGTAATGATGCCGCTGAGAAGCAGGAGGGCCATGGCGATGAGCGCGACCATATCCACACGCAGCTTTTCGGTGACGAAAAGCCCCACTGAAAGTGCCAGTACGGCAAGGACAATGGCGATCTCATACGACATAGTTACAGGATGCACCTTCACCCGCAGCCGCGCCGGCATGTGCGCGGCCGATGGTGTTTAATTGCAACGGGTAAAAGAGATTATAAGTGGGCAGCGGGAATCAGTAAAGGCTTTCGTCGGAGAGTCGAAGAACCAAGTGCTTGCGGACGTAGGCGGCAAGCTGTTCGCGGTGGGGTTCGTACTTACTTTGCCATTCCTCATAGAAGGGCTGTTCATTCCATTGAAAGCAACCGGGAATCTGTTCACGATAGAGGTGAAGAAAAAGAAGATGGAAAGCTACACGGGCCGGGTGTTCGGCCGGCAATTGTTCGCCGCCCCATTTGCCCAATCCCCGCTGAAGAGCGAAGAACGCAGCGAAGTTATCGAGGGGGTCGGGGTAGAACTCCATTGTGTCCTCGATCCGCTGAACGAGCGAAGGGAAATTTGCCTTGTCCGGTCCCATTCGGCCGCCGCAGAGGCTCTCATATTTATAACCGTCAAAACGGAGGGCGCACGAGTCGATAAAAGACCAAGAACGCAGTTCGTCTTCTGTAAACATTGTTAGAAAAAGATATTGGGCGGGGACGGTTGGATACGCCCCGCCGGCTAGAAAGCTAAGGAACCTCGACCTGGTCGATCTGGGCTTTTTGAAGCTTGCCGCTGTAATCGATGTAGAGGGCCTTCCATTCGCTAAAGATGTCGAGCACCTGGGTGCCCGCCTCGCGATGGCCGTTGCCGGTCGCCTTGGTGCCGCCGAAGGGAAGGTGGACCTCGGCACCGATGGTGGCCGAATTCACATAGCAGATGCCGGTGTAGAGTTCCTGCATCGCGTAGAAGGCCTTATTAACATCCTGAGTGTAGATCGCTGACGAAAGGCCGTATTTGACGCCGTTGACGATGTCGATCGCTTCGTCGAGCGTCGAAAATGGGACGACGCTGGTGACGGGGCCGAAGATCTCTTCCAGCTCGATACGCATTCCGGGCTTGACGTCGGTAAAGACCGTCGGCTCGATGTACCAGCCCTTGGAGAAGTCACCCTTTGTGAGGCGATTGCCGCCCGCGGCGAGCGTTGCCTTATCAACCTTTTTACCGATCTCGATGTAACCGAGGATCTTTTGCATAGCGTCTTCGTGGATTACGGGACCTACTTCGGTCTTTGGGTCGAGGCCCGGACCGACGCGGAGGGCGTTGACGCGTTCGACGAGCTTTTGGACGAACTTTTTGTAGACCTTTTTGTGAACGACGAGCCTCGATGACGCAGTGCACCGCTGGCCGCTGGTGCCGAAAGCTCCCCAGAGCGAACCCTCGACAGCGTTGTCGATGTCGGCGTCATCCATGATGATGATGGCGTTCTTGCCGCCCATCTCGAGACTGACGATCTTGTTCTTGTTCGCCCCCTGTTCGGCGATGACACGGCCGGTCGCGGTCGAGCCCGTAAATGAAATGAGGCGGACGTCCGGATGCTCAACGAGCGTCGGGCCGATCTTGCCGCCGTCGCCGTTGATAAGATTAACTACACCCTTTGGGATGCCGGCCTCTTCGCATGCCTTGACCAGATTTAGCGAAGAAAGCGGTACATCCTCGCCTGATTTGAGGATCACCGTATTGCCGCAGACGAGAGCGGGGATCAGTTTCCACGAGGGGATCGCCATCGGGAAGTTGAACGGCGTGATCAGCCCGCAGACGCCGACCGGCTGGCGGACGCACATCGCGAACTTGTTGGGCATCTCGGCGGGAGTAGTAAAGCCGTGGAGCCGACGGCCCTCGCCGGCGGTATAATAGGTGCAATCGATCGCCTCCTGAACGTCGCCGCCGGCCTCTTTCAGGACCTTGCCCATTTCGCGGGTCATTTCGCGGGTATACTCGTCCTTGTTCTTTGCCAGGATCTCGCCGAGGCGGAAAAGGAGCTCGGCACGACGCGGAGCCGGCGTGCGGCGCCATTTATCGGCGGCACCCTTTGCGGCCGCGATCGCGTTCTCCATATCCTCTTCATTAGATTCGGGGAAGCGGCCGATGATGTCCGACGTGTCGGCCGGATTTACGTTGTCGAACCACTCGCCGGATGAGCTTTTGACCCACTCGCCGTTAATGTAATTATGATATTTTTTGGGGGAGGTGCCGGAAGATCTCTTCCGCTTTGCCTCTTTTGCTTTTGCCATATAGCAGTAAGGTTACTAATAAAAAAGAAAAAGTTCCAAACCGCACGGCGGCGGCCCGGAACTTTAACGAAAAAAACTACTTGTACGGCTACTGGACCGTAAACTGGACGATCTTTCGGATCGTTGCGGTCGAGCCCGAGATCGGCGTAAGCACGTGAAGCACGACGGGGTCGCCCTTTTTCAGCTTATTGGCCATCGCGGCGAACGCCTTTGCGTCGGTGACGTCCACGCGGTTAAACCGCTGAATGATATCGCCCTCACCCAGTGCATCATCGCCGGCAGAGGCCTTTACATCAGCGATAAAGCTTTCGGGATCGATGACCTTAACCACAACGCCCTTCCGGGCCTCAAGGTTAAGAGTACGGACCAACTCAGGCGTAACGTCGCTGATGGTGAGGCCGAACGGCTTATCGGATGAGTCAGACTTGAGGGGCAGCCGGCGAGGCGGGTCAGCCTTAGCGGTCTCATCACGCAGAGGGCGCTCGCCCAACCGAAGCGAAACGGTCCCGCGCTGCAGCGCACTGCCGACCTCGCGAAGATAGACGACGGCGACCGAGCGGTCAGGCGATGCACCGGCGACCTTTTGGATAAGGTCCTGAGCATCGGTGACGGGCTGGCCGTCAAACCGAACGATAATGTCACCCTCTTTCAAGCCGGCGGTCGCAGCCGGGCCGTCACCGACTCGAACATCGGTGATTATTGCGCCGCGCTCGTCACCCATTTCATACACCTTTGCGTACTCGGGTCTTACGGAATCAAGAAGCACGCCCAGATAGCCACGGCGAACCCGGCCATTTTCGCGAAGATGCTGATAAACCCGGGCGGTCTCAGCGGCCGGCAGTGCAAAACCGATGCCGTTATAGTCGCCGGTGGATGTCGCGATCTGCGAATTCACGCCGATAACCTCACCGCGGAGATTGACCAGCGGGCCGCCGGAGTTGCCGCGGTTTATGGCGGCGTCGGTCTGAATGAACCGTTGGAACGGCGAGCCTCGGGGCGTCTCGCGCTGGACCTGGGAAATAATTCCTGCCGTAACGGTACGGTTCAATCCAAACGGCGAACCGATCGCCAAAACCCACTCGCCCACTTTCACAGAGTCGGAATCGCCGAACGCCACGGTCGGAAGTTCACGGCCGGCATCGATCTTGAGGACCGCTATGTCCGTCTCGACATCCATCCCAACGAGTTCAGCCTGGTACTCATCCCCCGAATCGAGCCGGACGTTTATGCGGGCGGCGCCATCGACAACGTGAGCGTTTGTAACGATGTAGCCCGCGCGGTCAACGATAAAACCGCTGCCGACTGCCGACACCGGCCGGCTGCGGGGCATCTGGCGGCGGAAAAATTCGAGGATGTCGTCGGGATCGGTCGAGGGTGTGCGTCGAGCCGTTTCGTCGGTAGGCCGAGCCTTGGCGTCAATGCTGACGACCGCCGGCTCGACCCGCTTTGCGGCGGAGGCGAAGGCGTCGGAAAGTTCCGAAGCAGAAGCTCCGCGGCCGGGCATAGCGGACGGCTCAGGGCTCTGTGCAGACGAAGCGGCACCGAACACAGTGACGAGGAGAAATCCAAAAAGACTAAAGAATAGCGAGCTCTTAACTGTGACCCTCTGATCAAACTTCATAATTTTCATCTCCTCGCAGATTTTTGGGGTGTTTGCGATTATAACAAAATTCGTGTAATGCGGTCGAAAAGTTTCACACCTCCATATCGAGGAGTATCTTTAACACGCCCGAACGGGCAGAAAGTTCCATCGCCCGCACCGCTTGGGCCAGCGGCAGTTTGTCCGAAATGAGGTTATCGACGCGGACCTTGCCCTCGGAAAGTAGATCCAATGCTGGTCCAAAGCGGCCGCACCGGGAGCCGACGACCGTGATCTCATCAACGACAACCCGCCATGCCTCCCACGCCGGGGTGCCGTGAAAGGTCGATTTGAGCACGATGGTACCTTTTGGCCTGACCAGGTCGAGGGCCATTGCGAAACCGGATTCGGAGCCGCTTGCCTCGACCACGACATCGAAGACATTGTGCATTTTCGGGGCATCGGACGTGAGATGAGATTCAATGTCATAATCGGCGACACGCTCCAGCTTTGATCTGTGTTTGCCGATGAGAACCGTATTTTGCGATTCGAGCGAGAGTGCCATCGCGGAGAGCAGTCCGAGCTTGCCGTCGCCGATCACAGCGACGCGGGTCTCAGCTGATATATTCACGCGCTCGGTGATACCCCAGGCGGCGGCGAGCGGTTCAACGAATGCGGCGGCGTCGTTCGAGATATTGTCCGGGACGATCAACAGATTGCGTGAAGGGAGGGTGAGAAATTCGGCGTGTGCGCCATCGCGCCCCTTGATGCCGAGGACGGTGCGGCCGGGGCAGTGACGCGGGTCACCCGAAAGGCAAAGATCGCAGCTTCCGCAGCCAACATTTATTTCGCCGACGACACGTTTGCCGATCAATACAGGGGCGTCCGCTGCCGATTCGACGACGCCGACGAACTCGTGGCCGAGCGTCCCTTCAAAACCGGCGTAGCCACGAGCTATCTCGAGATCGGTATTGCAAATGCCTGAACGGAGGAGGCGCACCACGGCCTCGTTCGCCTGCGGCCGGGGGATATCGTCGAGCGACAGTGTGCCGCCCTTTGTCCTGAGTGCTTTCATCTCAACAATTAAATGATAAACGCCGGAGCGTGAAATCAAAAAGTAGGCGAAAATTTACAATGGAGGGGCCGAAACCTATAATCGAAGGAACCTAATAGGAACTTGGACGGTTTCACATTATGCAAAGAATCGCACTTCTAGCTCTCACTCTTGCCGCCATTGCAGCGGTTTTCACGGCTTGCGGCGATGCCGGTGCCAACGGTCAGCCGACGGCCGGGTCGCCCACCGACGCCTATCACCAGCTATATAAGGCGGTAAAGGCCAAGGACATCGAGGCGATAAGGGCCCTGATGAGCAAGAAAACTCACGACCTTGCGCTGATAGCATCGGAGCGGAACAAGGTGCCGATAGAAAAGGTGTACGAAAACGGCTTTACCGCGACCACGTTCGCTGATTCGATGCCCGAGATCCGCGATGAACGGATCAAGGATGATATGGCGGCGATCGAGGTTTGGAACGCAAAGGACAAGTTGTGGGAAGACCTGGCCCTGGTCAACGAGGACGGCGGCTGGAAGTTCGCTTTTGGGGATCAGTTCGCCGGCAGCTTTAAATCGCCGGGCAAGGGCCGGGCCCAGATCGAACGCGAGGCCGCGAACGCCATGGGCAACAATATGACCGAGATAAAGCCCGCGAGTAACGCCAATGTGATCCCGATGCAGCCGATGCCGGCAAATACAGTGAACCCGGTACCGCCGCCGCCGGCCAATACGACGCCCAGCAAGCCGCAGGGAGCGAACAACTCCCCTTAATTAGGTGGATCAAAAGATGATCGATCGGACAGCAGCCGAGGCAATACTGGAACAATATGCACGACATGGTTGGGAGCTTCGGCGTGTGCTGCTAACGGGCGAAGCAAGTGCGGATATCCGTGAGTTTTTTGCGGGGAAAGATGTGCGGGACGCGGAGATCGAAGCCCTTTGGTTCGCACGTAGATCTCGGCAAGGCAGTGAAACGTGGGAACTGCGCCGGTTGGGCGGCTCGCCCTTTGCGCTGGTCGCCGTTATCGAGGACGGCACGGGCGATGATGAACGCGAGTCTCAGCTTTCGGCCACCGAAGGACAATTGAGCGATGTCGCGCGACGCCTAGGCGAGACCGGACACTAGCTAATTAGCGGATATCCTTTCGCATTCCGCGGCCGTCTAACGAAATGCTTGACAAGTTCGCCTTGGGGTAGCAAACTTGAACTGTTGAAATGATGATCAAAGATCTCGATGCCGGTGTCGTTCGTGTTTGGGAAGGACTTCGGCCGACGACAAAAAAGATGCTGGTCGGAATACTTGAAACCGCCGGCAGCTCGCCCGCAAATGTACAACCACAGATCTACGGTTACGACGCACATTCCGACTGGGAATTGAGCCGTTTACTTTCGGCTTTGGATGAACATGGAAAGGGCAAGGAAGCAGGAGCCGGCGGCGAGGCCGTTCAGCTCGCCGAGACCTGCGCCCAGATACTGGAGGCACAGAGCGGTTCGGCGGAGGTCTTCATACAGCTTGCGACGCGTGCTATAAAGCTGCACGATTATCGAAAGCTTGATGCCCTGGCGGACGTGCTCGCGGAGCGGTTCGCGCCGGGAGAGATCGCGGAGATCGTGCGGCAGTCCGAGCTCCCGCAGATCAGGGCAATTGCTTATGAAACGCTGTCAATGCTGTCGTTGCGTTCGCTTGTGATGCTTATGGATGACCCGCTGTATTCGGATATCTCGGCGAATGCGATCGAGCAACAGGCGTACGAGTATGAATCCGAGGATGCGAGGGCCTTTTTAGAACAGCTTGATGAAGAAGCGGACCTTGGCGACCCACGTAATTGATCAGTTGGACATTGGGGAAACACGCACGGCCGGAGGGACAACCTTCGGCTTTTTTGTTTTGCCGAAGCCCCAGCGAAACGGTGTCGGCAGAAATGAAACTCCGCCGATCCGCACCCCCACCCACATGACCGGAGCGATGACCTTGTTCTTCCAGCCCTTGTGGGAGCGGACACATTTATATAAACGTTTGTCCGAACGCCACCTTTCCTTGACGGTACCGCCGAAATAATAGTCCTTGTCGTGGTCGACGCCGCACTCGCAATAGTTACCATCAGGGAAAAGTGTGCAGGCGTCGCTTTTGAAGTCGGCCGGCATAGGGCGTTGAGGCGGCGTTTGGGCTTGGGCCGTCAGCCCAATGGTGCACACCAATATCGCGGCGCAGAGCACGAGCCGGATCTTGATGAAGGAGGGACCTGGATCAGATGACATTAGCCGGCGGTGTTTGCTTCGTTATGATCGACCTTGTACCGGCGCGAATACATAGGGAATTTAGCAGCGAGTTCGGCAACCTTTTGCCTTGTACTCGCCTTCACGTCTTCGGATTCGGGCTCGCTTATGACGGCCGCGATCATTTTGCCGATGGCCTGCATCTCCGGTTCTTTCATCCCGCGAGTCGTTAGTGCGGGCGTACCGATGCGTATTCCCGATGCGACGAAAGGCTTCTGCGTGTCGAATGGGATCGTGTTCTTGTTCACAGTGATATTCACGGCCTCGAGAGCCTTTTCAGCCTCTTTGCCGGTGATGCCTTTGCCGTCCATATAAACGTCGACGAGAAGAAGGTGATTGTCCGTTCCGCCCGACACAAGCCGCAAGCCGGCTGTTGAGAGGCTCTCGGCAAGTGCTTTGGCGTTTGCGACGATCTGCTGCTGATATGTTTTGAATTCAGGCTGTAGGGCCTCGCCAAAAGCGACCGCCTTTGCAGCGATGACGTGGATCAGCGGGCCGCCTTGAACTCCGGGGAATACACTGCGGTCTACGTCTTTGGCGAACTCCTCTTTGCATAGGATCAAACCGCCGCGCGGGCCGCGAAGGGTCTTATGAGTGGTGGTCGTGACGTATTCGCAGTGGGGGATCGGCGACGGGTGCAGCCCGGCGGCAACAAGGCCGGCGATGTGTGCGATGTCGGCCATCACGCGTGCGCGGACGCTGCGGGCGATCTCGCCAATGCGGGCGAAGTCGATAGTCCGGGGATAGGCCGACGCACCGCAGATGAGAAGTTTGGGACGGCTCTCTTCCGCGTTCTTTTGCAGAGCATCGTAATCGATCTGTTCGGATTCTTTCTCGACGCCGTAATCGGCGACCTTGTAGTTGATGCCCGAAAAATTGAGCGGATGGCCGTGCGTGAGGTGGCCGCCGTGCGAGAGGTTCATCCCGAGAATCGTGTCGCCGTGATCGAGCGAGGCCAGTAGCACGGCCATGTTTGCCTGCGCACCGCTGTGGGGCTGCACATTAGCGTGCTCGGCTCCGAAGATCTCTTTGGCACGGTCGATGGCAGCCTGTTCGACGACGTCTGCGAATTCACAGCCACCGTAATAACGTTTGCCGGGGTAGCCCTCAGCGTATTTATTGGTGAAGACGGTGCCCATCGCCTGGAGCACAGCCTCGGAAACAAAGTTTTCGGACGCGATGAGTTCAAGACCGTCGGCCTGGCGGCGGACCTCATCGTCAATGGCATTTGAGATCAATGGGTCAATTTCAGAAACGTGCGATGTGAAAAAATCTGTCATGACGAAGGGCTCCTCAACCAATATTAGAACGATTGTATAACCTTTCATCAAAACGGAATAGCCGGGCGGCGGTGGCGCTAATGAAACCGCTATCATCCTGTCTGCGCATATGCTCAGTATGAATATGAAATCGTGCTCGAATCACTGACACATCAGCGCATGGTTCTGCATGATGACCGGAAGCACGCAGAGGTATCTGTTCATATCGAGTTTCCAGTTATGGACAATTTCATGCAATCGATTTGTCGACGCTCCCCACGGCTGACTTTGGACGTCAACAAGTGAGAAAGACATTGGGTATCACGGGATGGGTACCAAGGGAGGCTGTGGTTGATTCCCAGAAAAATGGGCTATTTCATGCAGACAACCGGGCAGATAGGAACACATCTCGATCCTGAGATCAAGAGCTTCTGCGGACAAGGTGAAACCGATGAAAAAGGGTATTTCTGGTGGAGGTTGGTCACTGCTGAGGACGTTGAAAGAACGATCGGTTTAATGGGGGGACTCACTTAGCCAACTGTTTTGCCCTTATGCGTTTTCCGGAAGATCGAAGCCGTAAAGTTCGTGGAATACGAATCGGCGGCGTTCGACGTCTGTCAGGCCTTTTGGAGCACGCTGTTCGGCCTGATGCTTTGCGAGGGCGAATAGCTCGCCGACACGTCTAAACCGGTCCTCCTCCGGCAATGACATCCACATCTTGTGTTGTATGGCCCTTACTTGGGAGCTTGTATCTTCCATTTCTCAAAAGCCTCCCATGTTTCTGAAAGGCGCAGCTCGGCGATCGCCGTTTCTATCAGCGCTTCATCCGCGCCGGATTCGATCAGGTTTCGAATATCACGAAATTGGAGTTCGGAATGGGTGCTTTTTGCCCACTCTAACTTTGAAACTATCAAGTCCTTTTTCGAAATGACCCAAAATTCGACGTTGCCGATGGCTGCCCGTCGCCGCCGCTCGAATTTCGTTGGTGTCAATCATTTCGGTGTCATTCTACCATTGAACTAAATTCAGCCACATCGAGTATGGTCACGCCGAGGGATTGGGCTTTAGTGAGCTTTGATCCGGCGTCGGAGCCGGCGACGACGTAGTCGGTCTTTTTGCTGACGGAGGAAGAGACGCGGCCGCCGCGGTCCTCGATCAATTTTGCCGCTTCGTCGCGGGTGTAGTTTTCGAGCTTGCCGGTGAGGACGAAGGATTTGCCGACGAATCGATCGTCGAGGGACGCGGT
>DATHVL010000112.1:0-9571 GCA_035461325.1 Pyrinomonadaceae bacterium | reverse complement strand
ACCTGCCTAAGCCGCCCGAGAAGCGTGGGATGCCCGTTTGGGCAAACATGAGCGCGATCGCCGGTCTAGGATTAGGTGTAATTATCTATATGATCCTGTTTCTGCTTTCGCTCAAGTTTTTCTGGGATGCAGCTGAAAAGCTGCAGGCCTAAAGCTTAAGCCAAGGCCGCAACGGTCATCCGGTATCATTTTCACCCTGTATTCGGTCCTTTTGGCCGAAGATCGAACGGCCCTCACGGCCGCCGACAATTTCGAGAATTATGTCATCCTGGGCAACGGGACAACTTAAGTACGCCCTCGGGCTAGGCAGCCTGATGTCCTTTTACGGCATTGTCGGCGCAATTGTGCTGATGATGCCTGAGGGCAGCATCGGCCGCAATCAAAAGGTCATCGTCATCGTACTTCTGCTGCTTACGATGCCCTTCACGCTGCTCACGGGTTACCTTGCTGCTCGACGTTCAAATAAGAAGGCCGAGAAAAAAGCAGCCGAGGCCGCCGGCGATCAAAGCGCCGCACCAACTTCGGAGGCACCCGCCGCAAAGGCAGCCGCACCCGCCGGAACATATCCCGACATAACCTCTTCGACCGAAGAGGTCGTCCAGTTTCTAAAGGGCTCGAATCTCGGAGACGGTGGTAAAGATGCGATCTATTCGCTCCCCTGGTACTTGGTCGCCGGTGCACCGCGTTCGGGCAAGAGTGCCCTTGTCATAAGTTCGAATCTCAATTTCCAAAATCTTCCCAGCCAACGCCAGTCCGAGCTGAAAACGATCCGCCCGACGCCGAATGTCGACTGGCGGGTCACCAGCGACGGGCTCTTCATCGATACCGCGGGCCGCTACCAGACCGAAGGCGTCGACGGCGACGAGTGGTCAGCCCTGCTCGAGAACATAAAGAAAAGCAGGTCGAATCGCCCGCTTGACGGCTTTCTCCTCGTGGTAAATGCCTCGACTATCCTCGCAAACGATGATCGCGAGAACGAGGAACTTGCCAAGGTGCTGCGTGCACGGCTGGACGACGCCATGCAGCGGCTAAAGGTCCGCTTTCCCGTGTATCTCGTGTTCACGCACGCGGACTCCATCGAGGGCTTCCGTGATTCGTTTTCAAGTTCCAAGAATGAGGAGAAGACCTTGGTTTGGGGCGCGACCATCCCGATCGAAAAGAGTGAGAATGCCCAGGCGATGTTCGATGGCGAGTTCGAACTGCTTCACACATCCGTGATGAAGCGCCGCCTCACACGCTTGTCAGCGCCGTTCCCGCCCGTCAGGCAGCTCAAGATCTTTAACTTCCCGCTGCACTTCGGCTCGGCCCGTCGGAAATTCGGAGCCTTCGTGAACGCTCTCTTCAGGCCCAACCCTTTCAGCGAAAATCCATTTTTGCGAGGCTTCTATTTCACCGCGGTTCCGGAAACGAAAGCCGCACCCGGGCTTCCGGCCGCTGCCGGCCAAGGCTATTTTACCGAGCGCTTTTTCCGCGATGTCGTTCTCCGCGACAAAGATCTCGTAAAAACTTTTCTTGCACAGCGAAAGCGTCCGCCGATCATGGGATGGTTCCTTACCCTGCTCGCGGCACTTATCGTAATTTCTCTTCTTGCCGCGTCAGCCGTTTCGCTTTACCTAAACCGCCAGCTGCTCGACCGCAGCGTCGTCGTCGGCCAAAAAGCACTCGACCTCCGCCAGGCCGATTCCGGACGCGACATTCTCGCGAAGGATCAGGACGAGGTCCGGCAGGAGATCCGTGTCCTCGAGGATATGCGGCCGCTCCTAACCGAACTCGACAACAATGACCGCGACGGCGCTCCGCTCCACATGCGCTTCGGGATGTATTCGGGCACGGACATTTACGAGAAAAACCTCCTCCCCCTCTATTTCAATTTGGTCGAGGGAAGATTCAAAAACCCCACCGTCCGCCGCATCGAAGCCGAGCTCCGCAAATTCGCCGACGGCAAAGGCGTTACAAATCCCGCCAAGCTTAGCGACGAAGAAAAGGGTTATCTCGAGCAGCACTACAATCTGCTAAAAGCCTATTTGATGCTTTCGGGCCAGTACCGCGACAAGGCCGAAGCCTCGCACATCGCCAATTCGATCCGCGATTTCTGGGCGGCTGAATCCAAGGTACCCGCCGATATGCGGCCGACCGCTCTCGCTCATCTCGACTTCTGGGCTAAGCAGGTCGACCGCGATCAGGACACGGGCGATTTCCCGCGCATCGAGCTAAACGCAAAGCTCGTCGAGGACGCACGCATTAAGCTAAAGGCATTCCCGCCCGTCTATCGTTATTACAGCAATCGCGTCACCGAGATCTCTCGCGAGATCGATGAAAGCACGGGTGCGACCACCGCGGAGACAATCCTCTCTCGTAACGGCGCCGATTCCAGCTTCGTCACCGGCAACTACCGCGTTCCGGGAGCATTCACCCGTGCGGGATACGAGAAAATGAAAACGGCTATCGCCGAGGCAGATGCAAAGCTAAGCGAAGACGACTGGGTAATGGGCGAGGCAGGGCGCGGTGATGTGACTCAGGTGACCGACGCCGGCACGATGAACGAGATCTATCATCGGGACTATGCCGATCAATGGCGCAACTTCGTCAAGGGCATCGATATCAAGCCGTACGCGAACAAGAACGATGCGACCGATGCACTCCAGTCGTTCTCATCCGCCAATTCCCCGCTCGCCGTTCTGATGCGCGAGGTCGCAACGAACACAAATCTCTCCGCCCAGCCGCCGGCCACCGGTATCTGGAATTGGATCATGAGCTTTTTTTCAAAGGGCTCAACGGTCGAGGGCGGCGGAACCCAACCGGAGCGAGAATTCCGGCCGCTGTTCGCCTTTGTCGGAACTCCTGAACAGACCGACAAGATACCCATCGATACATATAATTCAACGCTCGGCCGCCTCCACAATGACCTCGGCGCGGTTTCAGAGCAGCGGCTCAAGAGCATTGCCGAAGAGCTTGCTAAAGAAGAAGACCCGCGCGAACTGCGGCTCGTCGAGCGCGAAAAGGCCATTAACGGCCTGCTCGGCGGATTTAATGAAACCGCCGCGGGACAAGATCTCTCTGCGCTGCTGCTCAAGCCCACGGGCAATCTCCGCACTCTGCTCGGTGCCGACGCGACCCGGGCTCTTGCAAAGGTCTGGTCCGACGAGATCCTCCCCGCGGCTTCTGAGATCGAACGCGGATATCCGTTCGAGGACGGCGCAAGCGATGCCGACCTTACCAAGCTCACCGCCTATCTCAATCCGTCCGACGGCCGGCTCTCGAAGTTCTACGACGAGCGGGTCAGCCGCTATTTTGAAGAGTCGGGCGGCCAGCTAAAGGTCCGTGATAACAGCGATGTACAGTTTTCTGATGATTTTGTCGCGTATATAAATAACGCATTCCGTTTACGCACAGCGTTGTTTGGAACAAATCCAACGCCGAAATTTGAGTACGATTTTTCGCTCACCCCGCTTCCGGACGCGATCGTGGAGGTAACTATCGACGGCACGAAGATAAGTTCGCAAGGGACGGGATCGGTCAAGGGGGCCTTCCCCGCCGGCTCCGCCGAGACGGGCGTACTCGTTAACCTCTTGTCGACAGGCTCCGCCCCTGAACCGGCAACATCACCCGGATTTGGAGGCACCTCGAACACCTCCTCCACCCCGTCACCGAACTCTCTGACGTTCCAGGGTACATGGGGCCTATTCAAATTCGTAGATGCCGGACAGCCCCAGAAACAGCCGGGCGGCGAATACCTCCTGACATTTACGGTCGGCGGCAAAAAGGTGAATGCCACGATAAAACCGAGCGGCGGCGACCTGTTTGATAAATCGACATTCCGAACGGTCAAGGCTCCGCAGGCCTTACTGAAGTAAACCGAGAAGCCCGAGGGACATATTATGAACGACGCGAAACTAGCACTTGATAAAGGCGATCTGACGAGAGCGGTCGAAGCCGCGCTTAGGCTGGTCAAGACCAATCCGACCGATACCGCTGCACGCATCTTCCTCTTCGAACTTTCGTGTTTTGCGGGCGACTGGGAACGGGCCGAAAAGCAGCTCGACGTCGTGGGCCACCAGGACGTGAACGCGATGATCGGCTCAAAGATCTACCAGCAGAATCTCAAGGCCGAACGCGACCGTATGGACTATTTCTCCGACGGTAAAAAGCCCGAAACGCTGACCGCGACGCCTGCTTATATGACCGACCTTTTGCAGGCGAACAATCGCATTCGCGAGGGCGACATCATGTCCGCCCGCGGCCTGCTGGATTCCGTCGAGGAGGCCCGGCCCGCCTTTAAGTGCACAGTCAACGGCGAGGGTTTCAGCGACATCCGCGACTACAACGACCTGACCATGTCGGTCTTTGAGGTGATCTTTAAGGATGCTTATATTTGGATCCCGTTCGAGTTCATCGAGAGCGTCAAGTTCCAAAAGCCCAAGTCGCTCCGCGATCTCTTTTGGATCCAGGCCGAGGTCGAGTTGACCAATGGCACGAATGGCGAGATGTTCTTCCCCGCACTCTATTCCGGATCGTGGAAGAGCGATAACGATCAGGTCCGGCTTGGTCGTATGACCGACTGGCGTGACCTCGGCGAAGAACTCTTCGTCGGCGAAGGGATGAAATTGTTCTGGATGGACGGAAAGGACCGCTCGATCCTCGATATCGAGACTATCGTATTCGAACATGCAGAGGTTGAGGAAGAGGCCGCGGCGGCCCCGGCCGAAAGTTGATTTTTATAGTGATTTATTTCCGGAGTTCGTATATTATGAGTGCACATTTCTCACTCTATACGTTCTCCGATCCTGGTTTCACCGAAAACTAAGGAGTTTTTCTTGATGAGCGAAGAACTGCGACAACCACCTGTTGTTGATCTCGAAGCATTACTGCAGCCGATCTCCGGCGAATACCCCGCCGGCGAAAGCCTCAGGTACGCCGGCCTCTACGACCAGATCTCCGATGCCCGGCGAGCCGACGACGGCCTCAGCCAGGGCGAGTGGCAGACAGAACAAAAGGTCGCCGATTATCGCAAGGTGATCGACATAGCGACACCTGCTCTCACCACCGAAACCAAAGATCTTCAGATCGCGGTCTGGCTCACTGAGGCACTGATGAAACAGTACGGGCTGCCTGGCCTGCGTGACGGCCTCGGCTTTCTCAACGGCCTCCACGACCAATACTGGGAAACGATGCATCCTGTCGTCGAGGACGGCGATATGGAGGGCCGTGCCAACGCCATTTCATGGCTCGACACCACAGGGGCCATCGTTGTCAAAGAGGCTCAGATCACCGGCGGCGCCGGTTATAGTTACATCGATTTCGAAGATTCCAAGACATTCGATATTCCGGAAGCGCTGGACACGCTTTCAACCGAAGATCAGATCAAATACAACCAACTCCGCGAACAGGCCGAGCGCGAACAACGCGTCACAGCCGACATGTGGCGAAAGGAGAAAGCAGCCACCCGCCGAGCTTGGTGCGAGACGATCAACTTTACGATCGAGGAATGCTGGACGGCGTTCAATGAACTCAATCGCCTCATCGAGGAAAAATATGAGCGCAACCAGGCTCCTGGCCTTTCTAATCTTCGCAAGTCGCTCGACGCCGTGCATGAGCAGGTGAAAAAGCTGCTTGAGGAAAAGCGGCAGGAAGAGCCGGATGATGAGGAGGTGGCCGCTGCCGAAAGCGGCGATGGCACCGGCGAGACCGGTGTCGCCGGTCCTGGTGGGGTCGCTGCCCCCGCAGGTGCTATCCAAAATCGCAAGGACGCGCTAAGGCGGCTTGCCGATATCGCAGATTTTTTCCAAAAGACCGAACCTCACAGTCCGGTCGCCTATTTGATCCAGCGGGCGGTCAAATGGGGGCATATGCCGCTCGAGAACTGGCTCCAGGATGTGATCAAGGATGAAACGATCCTCTATCAACTTCGCCAGACTCTTGGGTTCAATACAACATCGTCCGCAGATCAGAATCAGGGTGGGCAGTCAGGGACCTAAGGGTGTACGCAGCGGCGTTTTCCGTGTGTTGTTCACATTGGGATCAATTTATATACAGAAGGAGAAAAGTAAATGCCAACAAAAGAAAGTTTACAGCATAAGATCGACCGGGTGCGTCCGCCGCGGGTTCAGATAACATACGACGTCGAGGTGGGCGGTGCGATCGAGCTCAAAGAACTCCCGTTCGTCATCGGTGTAATGGGCGACTTCGTCGGTAAGCCCGAAGAGCCGCTTCCGGCTTTCAAGAACCGCAAGTTCGTTGAGGTAGATCCGGATAATTTCAACCAGGTCCTCGCCGGTATGAAGCCGCGGCTTGCATACACCGTCGACAATAAAATGCAGGACGACGGCAGCAAGATGGGCGTCGAGCTCAAATTCAACAGCATCGAGGATTTTGAGCCCGATCAGGTCGCTCAACAGGTCGAGCCGCTCCGCAAACTTGTCGAGGCTCGGCAAAAACTCGCCGACCTTCGCTCCAAGATGGACGGCAACGAAAAGCTCGAAACGCTTCTCGAGGATGTGATCGGCAGCGCCGACAAGCAAAAAGAACTGAGCGACGCGCTCGGAATTGGGAAGGAGGAATAATTACCTATGGCTACACAAAAAGCAGACAAAGCTGCCGTCGAAACGGTCGAAACCCAAGAGGTCAGTTTACTTGACAAGATCCTGACCGACGGAAAAATGGCACGCGACGACTTCCAAAAAGAGCGTGCGAAAGACATGATCGGCGAGTTCGTCAATCAGGTCATGAGCGGCGAGCTCACGATGACCAAGAACATGGACGTCGCGATAAATGCCCGGATCGCCGAGATCGATCGGCTCATCTCCGCGCAGATGAACGAGATCATGCACCACGAAGAGTTTCAAAAACTCGAAGGCTCGTGGCGTGGACTCCACCATCTGCTCAAGAACACGCTCACCGGTCCCCAGCTCAAGATCCGCGTGATGAGCGTTACCAAGAAAGAGCTTCTTAAGGACTTCGAACGGGCTCTCGAGTTCGACCAGTCGACGCTCTTTAAGAAGATATACGAGGACGAGTACGGAACCTTCGGCGGTGCTCCCTACGGAGCTCTGATCGGCGATTTCGAATTCGGCAACCATCCGCAGGATATGGCCCTGCTCGAGAAGGTCTCCGAGGTCGCTGCTGCGGCACATGCACCGTTCCTCAGCGCTGCCTCCTCCGATCTTTTCGGTTGGGACACATACAGCGAAATGACCGAGGTCCGCGACGTAACAAAGATCTTCGAACGCGCCGAGTATATGAAGTGGCGCAGCTTCCGTGATTCTGAGGATTCCCGCTATGTCGGACTGACGCTCCCGCATGTCCTTATGCGTGAACCCTACGGTGCGGCGACCAAGCCCACTGAGACGTTCCGTTTCGAAGAGGACGTTGACGGTACCGACCACAAGAAGTATCTCTGGGGTAACGCAGCCTATGCTCTTGGAACTCGCCTGACCGAGGCGTTTTCAATGCACGGCTGGTGCGTAGCGATCCGCGGTGTCGAGGGCGGCGGCTTGGTTCAGGGTCTTCCCACCCACACTTTCGAGACCGACGAAGGAGAGGTCGCGATGAAATGCCCCACCGAGGTCGCGATCACGGACCGCCGCGAAAAGGAATTTGCCGACAACGGTTTCATTCCTCTCGTTCATTGCAAGGGAACCGACTACGCTGCTTTCTTCGCAACGCAGTCTGCGAACAAACCGAAGAAGTATGATACGGATGCCGCGAATGCCAACGCCCGGCTCTCGTCTCAACTGCAGTATATCTTCGCCGTATCGCGGTTCGCCCACTATCTCAAATCGATGATGCGCGACAAGGTCGGTTCGTTCATGTCACAGAAAGAGGCCGAGATGTTCCTTAACAAGTGGATATCGAAATACGTCCTCGAGAACGATGTGGCACCGGCGGCGCAAAAGGCAAAATACCCGCTGCGCGAAGCTCGTGTGGACGTTGCCGAGATACCGGGCAAGCCCGGCTGTTATCGTGCGGTCGCGTTCCTGCGTCCTCACTTCCAGCTTGACGAGCTATCGGTCAGCCTACGGCTGGTTGCGGACCTTCCGCCGCCCGCCAAGTAGTTTTTACGTAGTTGGTGATTTCTCCTTACTTTGGCAAAAGTAGGCTTTCGTGACGTCTTGATTATGTAAGCGAGTAGGTTGCGAACGGAGTCGGAACGAAAGCCTACAAGACACCTGCTAAGCAGGCGATTTTAGGAAATCAAAAGGAGCAAAAGATAAAAATGGCAAGTGCAGATTATTATTTGAAGATCGATACTATCGAAGGCGAGTCGGAAGCTACTGGATTTGAAAAGCAGATGCAGATCGAATCATGGTCGTTCGGTGCCAGCAACGCGGGTTCTTCCGCACAGGGCACGGGCCTCGGTGCCGGCAAGGTGAGCCTTCAGGACTTTCACTTCGTCGTCCAGAACGGCAAGGCTTCACCGCAGCTGTTTCTCGCCTGTGCTAAGGGCAACCATATTCCCCAGGCGATTCTTAGCTGCCGCAAGACCGGTGGTGACGGCAACCCCTTCACCTATACCAAGGTCACTTTCGGCGATATCGTGATCTCGTCGTTTCAGACCGGCGGTTCGAATGGATCTAGCATCCTCCCGATGGAACAGATCTCATTCAACTTTACGAACATAACCTTCGAGTACTTCCAGCAGAAGCAGGACGGTACCGTCGCTCTTACCAACACGACCGGATACGACATCAAGAAGGTCGAAGGAACCGGAGCTTAGGTCATTCACCCTTGCCTTCGTGCCGGCACCGAGCTCGTTCGCCGGCACGAAGCTTTGCATCAAAACGTTCCCGCCCACAAAGCGGGAACATATTTTTCTATATTGATCTTATGTCACGACGCGATCTAGAAACCCGGGTCACACCTTCGGTGCTCGATCGCCTCATAGATTACGAACCGCGTCAGTCTCAAGAACCGCCTAAATCGCGCTCGGCATCTCTCGCCGAATTGAAACAGGCGGTTCGCCGCGACCTCGAATGGCTTTTGAATACGCGCTGTCATTTGGATGTGATCGATGACAAACTCGCGGAATCTCCGCGTTCCGTGGCGTTTTACGGACTCCCGGATTTTACCGCCGTCAGCGTCCGCAGCCACGTTGAACAAAAGCGGATGAAAACAGCGATCGAAGAGGCGATCAAGATCTTCGAGCCGCGTTTCACCGATCTTCGGGTCACGCTTGAGCCTATCGACAATATCGACCGGCAGCTGCGTTTCAAGATCGAGGCGACCTTGGATATCGAACCGACCCCGGAACCGATCGTCTTTGATTCCATTCTGGAACCCGGCAGCGGCGGGTTTTCGGTCGAGGAATCTAGCTGACCGTCCCCTCACTGAGGGTTGGAAACAAGAAACAGTATGTCGTCCATTCCTAGATTGAGCTTCGAAGAAACTAAAGGGGCCTGCCATTTGGCATACGATGGCGAACGGGGTCAATCATTCCGTTTCGCCGGCGGCAAGACGTGGAATATCGCCGAGGCCTTCGCCACCCGAATGACCGGTTTCAAGGCCATCCTGATGGTGTGCTCCGATGCAGATTTTAGCGTTCTCTCATTTGCGGGTACGGACTCACTTCTCGATG
>DATHVL010000111.1:0-12405 GCA_035461325.1 Pyrinomonadaceae bacterium | reverse complement strand
GTGGACGATGCTGAAGAATCCGTCAGGGGACGCCTTGAGCGCGGCACAGGTGACGGAACAGCGAGCAAAGGCTGTCAGCGGTGCTCGCGAAGCCTACCGCCTGATGATCGAGACGGAAAGGTCGATCCGGCACAGACAGATAATGCAAAATCATTTCTGAACGACATGGCATCGACGGAATCCGACGCGGCCGCCAAGGCGGCGACGAAGACCACGATAGGCGATCTTTATCGCGTCGCGGGCGATTCTGAGAATGCGATCGCTGCCTATCGTGACGCACTTCAGATCGACAGCAAGAACGTTAACGCAATGGCCGGACTGGGCTTGTCGCTCTTCGCGGAGGGTGCGGGTAATGAAAACCGGGCGATGATGCAGGACGGGCTTAACTATATGCAGGCATTTGTAGAGGACGCTCCGGATAACCATAAGCTCAAAGCAAGCGTGATCGAAGCGATCGACTATTTGAAGACTGCCGAGAAGCTTACGCCGAAAAAGCTTCCCAGGTAACCGATCAAGACACTTAAGACTAACCGCTGCGGATCGAATTCCGCGGCGGTTTTTTCTTTTGCGAACACACGGGGATGGAGAAAGGTAAGAGATGCTGTCACAAACGATCGCCGGACGGTGTATCTCCGTTGAATGGCATTTGTCATAGAAATTCAAGTCTAAGTAACGGAGGTTTTCAGTGGAGAAACACATAATTCAGGCGGGCTCGCGTCTTGCCTTTGCTCTTATAGTCATCGTATTCGGTTCGTATATCATTGCGGCGCAGCAGGTTACCGGTACGTGGTCGGCACGAAACAAGGCGAAATCGCCCGACAAGATACATCTTTCATTTTCGATCGAGTCAGAACGCGGCGGTAAGAACCAGCACGGCTCTTCCTACGATCTGAGCGACCTGCAGGGCCTTTCGTCGCTGCAGCCCGACGGGCCGGTGAGTTTTAGCCTGGTGCGTGATGCCGGGACGATCGAGGCGTCGGGAACTTTTTCGGAGGGTAAGGGATCGGGCACATTCCGGTTTAATCCAAACCATTCATTCGCCGATTCAATGCGGAGCCGAGGCTTTGATTTTGCGGCTGAGTCAGAACGTAAAGGCATGCACAGCACGATGGAGGAGCGGCTCTTTATGGCCGCGACGCTTAATGTGACGCTCGCCCTGGCTGACGACTTAAGATCCTCGAATTTTCCCGATCTCGGGGTGGACGATCTTTTCAAGGCGGCCATCTTCAAGATCGACGGCAACTTTATGCGAGAGATGGCGGCGACCGGCTTTCCGAATCTATCGATGGAAGACCTTGTAAAGGCACGCATCTTTAAGATCGATGCGGAGTTCGTCCGCGGCATCAAGGATATGGGTTTCGGTGCGGATAACTTTGAGCATCTGGTGAAATACTCGATCTTTAAGGTGACGCCCGAATTTTTGAATGATCTGCGTTCGGCAGGGCTCAATGACCTTGATCCGGAAGATGTGGTCAAGCTGCGGATCTTCAAGATCGATGCGGATTACGTTCGGCAGGCGAGAGCAGAAGATCCGACGATCACGGTTGAAAAAATGGTGCGGAAAAAGATCGGCGTAGGCTTTGAATAGAGCGGATCAAATTATGGAGAAGAGGGGCCGGCGACGGCCTCTTTTTTATTCGAACTGGCGTCGGAACTGAGCAAATTCGTCACGCAGTTGCTCCAAGCCCTGAGAGAGTTCGGCGACCTTTGCTTCGAGTTCATCAATGCGGGCGACACCTCCGGTTGCCGCGATCGGGCGTTCGACGGCCATGGCTGCCTGATCTATGGGCCCGCTGAGGAGATGTGCGTAACGCTGTTCTTTCTGGCCCGGTTGGCGGTCGAGTTTTGTTACGAGCGGTTCCGGCCGTGCGGCCAGTTCGTCCAGCGCCTGCTGGACCTTCCCGATCCCGCCGAATTCGTGCAGACGATCGGCCCGCCCGCGGATCTCGCCGGCCGTTTGCGGCCCGCGGAGCAGCAAGAGGGTCATCACCGCGATCCCTTCCGGTTCGAGCTCGAAGATCTGGGGCATCATATGCTTGTACTTCACGGTGCGGCTCGTGCTGCCGTAATAAAGGTAGACTAGGTTCTTGTCTCGCAAGCTGTCGATGGCAGCGAGTATCTCGCTCTCGCCCAGCGACATAACGGGGTCGCGATTGCTTTTTTGATTGCACGCGGCCATGAGGGCGTTGAGGGTGAGCGGATAGTACTCGGGGGTAGTAAGCTGTTTTTCGGCCAGGCTGCCGAGGACGCGGGCTTCTATCTCGTTGATCGTTGTGGACATAGGATTACCGGGTAAAATGAAAGATGATCGTGATTAGATGATATCAGAAGTGATTAAGTGACGAGTGACTAGTGACGAGTGAAGAGCAAGAATGAGAGTGAGGAGAGGAGAGTGGAGGCGTGAGAAGCGACGAGTGATGAGCGAGGGTGTCAAAGCGAAGGGGTAGTCTGTAGGGTATGGACGTTTGCATTACAAGGACCGCGGATGAGATCGATGAGGCCTGCGGGAGGTTGGCGGCGGCGGCGGCGCTTGGGTGCGACACGGAGACTTCGGGGTTCAATTCGCGGGTCGGGCGGCTTTATTCGATCCAATTTAGCGATGGCGACTTTAACGCGTTGGTGCCGCTAAGTGAGGGTGTGGAAATGGGGCGGTTCGGCGATCTGCTGGTCGACGAGAAGATCGTGAAGATCTTTCACAACGCGAGGTTCGACCTTGAGTTTCTGACGGCTGCCGGGTACCCGGTACGGAATGTTTTTGACACAATGATCGCGGAAAAGGTTTTGACGCGGGGTGCGAACCAATCCGCCTCACTGGCCGAAACGCTTTATCGATATTTCGCTGTCGATCTGGACAAGGCACCGCGTGCAAAATTTACAAGGAAGTGGGACGGTGTATGGACCGATGAGTTGGTCGAATACGCACTCTCAGATGTCGTTCACCTTCCGGTGCTGATGAGGGAGCAGATGCAATGGCTAGAAAGGCTAGGGCTTATGGAAGAGTTCGCATTGCAGACGGCCAAAGCGCTTGGGTGAGTCCTCGCGTCTACCAGCGGTGATAGGCAGGGTGGCCCTCTTTAACCGCGACAAATACGCCGCGGCATGTGTCGCAGACCTTGTCATTCGCTATCAACTCGGCCTCGACAGTTGCACGGTCATCGGTTGATTCGACGACGCGAGCTCGAAGTTTTAACAAAGCGTCGGCAGGGGTCGGGCGCAGAAGCTTAACATGGAACTCGGCGGTTACTGTGCATGGGGCCTCGGACTCCCCGCGTTTTTTCATCAGGTGATAGGCGGCCGCCCAGTTCGAATGGCAATCGAGTAGAGTGCCGATTATGCCGCCGTTGAGCACGCCGGGGAAAGCCTGATGGTGCGGCTCAGCGCGCCACTCCGCCACCAGTTCGTCACCATCGACAAAACTGCGGATATGCAGGCCTTTTTCATTTGCGGGGCCGCAGCCAAAGCATACGCCGTTAGGTGAATAGATCTCCTGTACCGATAGCTCGTTTTGCATTACACCGAATTTTACCATAGCCGAATTCTGATCAAAGAAACCATCACTTTGCTGGCACATCATCGACCGTGACCGGCAAATCCCTAGGCGGAAAAAGAAGAGATGCGACGACCGATGCGGCGATCGTTCCTAAGATCAATCCGAGCGACCAAGTCACAGGGAACTTCCCGCCGAACGCATCGTTGAGCCAGATCATCTTGAGGCCAACGAAAACCAGCACGATCGAGAGACCATATTTAAGCAAATAAAACTTACTGACCGCACCGGCGAGCATGAAGTACATTGAACGCAGGCCGAGAATTGCGAAGATATTCGATGTGAAAACGATCAGCGGTTCGGCGGTAATGGCAAAGATCGCCGGAACTGAATCGACCGCAAAGATGATGTCCGTCAACTCGAGGAACAAAAGCGCGATAAACAATGGTGTTGCAGCCCAACGGCCACCTTCACGTACGAAGAAATGCTTGCCGTGAAGGCGAGGCGTCACGGGCATGAAACGCTTGAATAAACGGATAAGCGGGTTCATTTCCGGGTCGATCGCCTTGTCATGGCCAAACATCATTTTAAGGCCTGTAATTATGAGAAACCCGCCAAAGATATAGATCACCCAGTGGAACTGCATCAGCCATGCACCGGCCCCGATGAAGATCGCCCGAAAGACAAGTGCTCCGAGGATCCCGTAAAAGAGCACGCGATGCTGGTATTTCGCGGGGATCGCAAAATACGCAAAGACGACGACGAAGACGAAGATGTTATCGACCGAAAGGGATTTTTCGATAATGTAGCCGGTGAGGAATTCTAACGCTACGGTCCAGGCTGCCACATCGGGAACGAAGTCCGGTAAGGACATCAACCTCTCATCCTGCGGAAACCACCACAGGGCGTAGAGATAAAGCAGGTAGTTGAAAATGAGTGCGAGGGAGACCCAGACCACGCTCCAGGCGGTCGCTTCCTTGATGGAGACCTCGTGCTCTTTGCGGTGAAAAACACCGAGGTCAAGAGCAAGCATCAAGAGCACAAAGCCGGTGAAAGCGAGATAGACCCACCAATAATCAGCAAACGGAAAAAGACTCATATAGATCCTCAAAAAGTTGTCATGCCCGCAAAGAAAAAACCTTATGCGAACGCCGAACGTTCCGCACAAGGTCTTGATCCTTTGCCTTTGGGCCGGAGCAAAATTGCTCGTATTGACGACCTAAAGGACCGCTTTGGGTGATCTACTCCCCTTGCCAAATTGTCAGGAAGAAGATTAGCGAATCAGGAAATAACTGTCAAGATTTCCGGCCTTGAATTTTTGAGCCTCAGTCGTGTAGATTTTATCGGCACACTTGATCTTCCACGGCGACCTGATCCATATGCTCACTCTGCTGGCTATCGTATTTATCGCCTGGCTCGTACTCGGCTATTTCGGATATGGGCGGTGGATCGCCGCTCAGTTTAGTTTGTCGGACGATCGGGTCACGCCGGCAAATAATTTTAAGGACGATCATGATTTCGTACCCACCCGCCCGTTCTACTTATTCGGCCAGCACTTCTCCGCGATCGCAGCAGCGGGGCCGATAGCGGGGCCGATCATTGCGGCGATGGCATTTGGCTGGCTGCCTTGTCTGCTTTGGATAGCCATGGGTGTGGTTCTGATCGGCGCAGTCCACGATCTCTCTGCCCTTGCGTCTTCCGTTCGCCACGGAGCCCGCTCCATCGCCGAGATCGCCCGGGACAAGCTTGGAACGGGAGCGGGCCGGGCGATGATGGCGTTTATATGGATCGCTCTGGTGTATGTGATCGTCGCCTTTACAGACATCACGGCGGGCACATTCGTTTCGGGCGACGAGGCTCTTGCCGGCGAAACAGCCTTTAATCCCGGCGGCGCGGTCGCGATGGCTGCGGCCCTATATCTGCTCCTTTCGATCGCACTGGGACTGGTTGAACGATTTATAAGGCCGCCGCTTTGGCTCTCGACGGTGATCTTTGTACCGGCCACATTTGCAGTTGCCTATCTCGGAACGCTTTACTCGAATGTGTTTAACTTTGGCCACCAGACGTGGGGCCTGCTCATCCTGGCGTATTGCGTAGCGGCATCCGTCGTTCCTATTTGGGCATTGCTGCAGCCTCGCGGATATCTTGGGGGTTTTGTGCTCTACACGGCCATCGCGGTCGGCATCATCGGAATCTTCTTTGGCGGCTACACCATTCAGCAGCCCGCGTTCAAATCGTTCGACGTCGGCGGAATGACGGGAACTCTGTTTCCGTTTCTTTTTGTTACCATCGCCTGCGGAGCGTGTTCAGGTTTTCATGGATTGGTTTGTTCGGGCACGACGTCGAAACAGCTCGACAAGGAATCGCACGCACGGCCGATCGGCTACGGTGCGATGCTTGCGGAGGGCTTCGTTGCCTTTATGGCACTTGTGGTGGTGATGATCGCCGGTAACGAGATGCTTTACGGTGCCGACGGAAAGAGCTTTGCCGCAGGCAAGATCTACGGCAACGGCATCGGCGAGTTTTTGACGCTGATCATCGGCCGCGACAATCTACCCTTCGCGATTACGTTCGGGGCAATGGCCTTCTCGACATTCGTCTTTGATACTCTCGACGTTGCGACCCGTCTGGGGCGTTACCTGGTGCAAGAACTGCTGGGGATAAGCGGCCGCACCGGCGCCCTGATAGGAACTCTTGCAACCGTCGCACTCCCGTTCTTTCTGATCTTCTATGCGCCGCCGGGATCGTGGGTCGAGTTCTGGACCCTATTTGGGGCCTCTAATCAACTGCTTGCGGCGCTGACCCTGCTTGCGATCACAGCGTGGCTTTATCAGGCTCGGAAACGGATCGCATTCACATTGCTGCCGATGCTGTTCGTGCTTTTTATCACAATGTGGGCTCTAGGAGCGCTGGTCATCGGAAACTTCCGGGCCTCGACCGGTTTCGACATCAAGCTTGTGAATGGTCTGGCTTCGCTCGCCTTGGTCATACTGGCGGTGTATTTAGTGATAGTGGCCTTTGTGAAACTGAGGGAGGACAATAGATCTGCGCATCTGCAAACGGCGGATACCGGGTGAGCGGTCGGAAGGTCAAGATTTTAGCGGACCTATCTTTTCTTCGAGCCAGTTGGTCAACCCGTCGACAGATTCGATGTGAACGGGTTTGCCCTGCCATGCCTTGAAGGCGAAGATGATCAGAAATACATTCGCAACGAGGGTGAAGATGCTGCTCCCGGCATCAGCAAACGGCACCAGGTTGCCCACGATGCCGAGAATAGTCGTAACTATTAGAATACCGACGTGCGCCGCCAAGCCCTGAGCCGCGTGAAACCGAACCTTGTTTTCCTCTTTCGGGAGCAGAAATAACAGTACGAGGCCGGCGACCAGCCCGATCGAAAACGGGAGGTAAGGAAGCGAGATAAGCCATTTTTCAGCAATGCCGGTGTTTGCGACCTTTCTCTCGGACGCTTTAGCCGTCGAAGCAAGGTGCTGCGGTGCCGCATAAGCGGTTTGTATAGGCCCTGCCGAAAAAGAGTAGGCTTGAAAATCGGAATCTTCGAACCGACGAGTCTCGTCTTCGGTAACGCTATGCGGACGGGTTGGGATCTCGGCGGTGGAATATGGCGTTTTCGTGGGCGCGGTGTAACCTCTGACGCCCGAAGTGTCAGGGGCTTTCTGCGCACGAGCCCGCTCCGGAAAGTCCGGATCGAGAGGATTTGTATCGAACTTTTTTGCCATCCTTAATCCTATACTACGACGAAATGGGGCAGATTGTTCATGGAAGGCTTATTCGACCTGACGTCGAGCCTCATTTTCCGGAGAGATCTCTATGCCCAATTCGTTGAGCTGCGACTCGTCCACTGTACCCGGGGCGTCCATCATGAGGTCTTGTGCCGAGGCCGTTTTGGGGAAGGCGATGAGGTCGCGAATGTTGTCGGTCTGCAAAAGGGCCATCAGCGTTCTCTCGATCCCGGCGGCAAATCCGCCGTGCGGGGGCGTGCCGAATTCGAGAGCTTCGAGGAAGAAGCCGAACCTTTCGCGAGCCTTTTCGGGAGACATACCGAGCGCCTTGAAGTTGAGTGCCTGCACCTCTTTTTGGTGAATACGGATCGAGCCCCCGGCGACCTCGATGCCGTTGATCACCGCGTCGTACGCTTTGGCACGGATGCCGCCGAGCAACTTGCGGTCGCCGGTCTCGACGGCCTTTTTGAACTGGTCAAGATCCTCATCCATCGGGGAGGTGAACGGGTGATGGGCCGCGTCGTAATGGTCCTCTGCGTCGTTGTACTCGAAGAGGGGGAACTCGGTCACCAACAATGGTTTGAAAACGTCGCGGGGGATCATTCCGTCGCGCTTTGCTACCTCGAGGCGAAGAGCGCCGAGCGAGGCCGCGACCACGCTTTTGCGGCCGGCGATAATGAGGACCGCATCGCCTTTTGCGGCTCCGGCCTTTGCCGATAACGCGGCGATCTTTTCTTCGCCGAGGACCTTGAGAAGGGAGGACGTCATTTCGTCGCCCATTTTGATCCAGGCCATCGCTCCGGCTCCGTAACGCTTGGCGAAGTCCTGGAGTTCGTCGAGCTGCTTGCGGGAATAATCAGCCTTACCCGGCACAACGATGCACTTGATCTCGCCGCCCTTTGCGAGAACTTCGGCGAAGGGGGCGAAATCGGTATCCCGAAGTTCATCGCTCAGGTCGCGCAGCTCCATTTCGAATCGCAGGTCCGGTTTGTCTGAACCGTAGCGGCGCATTGCCTCGGCATAGGTCATTCGCGGCCATTCGTCGGGTAAGCTGATGTCGATGAGATCGAACACATATCGAAAGACGCCCTGGATAACGCGATAGATCGTTTCCTCGTTTGCAAAGGACATCTCGACGTCGAGTTGGGAGAATTCAGGCTGGCGATCGGCACGAAGGTCTTCGTCACGGAAACAGCGTGCAATCTGATAATACTTGTCGAACCCCGCGATCATCGTGATCTGTTTGAGGATCTGAGGCGACTGCGGCAGTGCGAAGAACTTGCCCGAGTGTATACGCGAGGGGACGATGAAATCGCGTGCACCTTCGGGGGTCGATTTAAGCAGGATAGGCGTTTCGATCTCGATAAAATCGTGTTCGTCCATGAACCGCCGCATTCGGGATATGGCCTTTGCCCGCATCCGCATGTTCTGTTGCAGACGGGGGCGGCGGAGATCGAGATAACGATATTTGAGACGCGTCTCTTCGGCGGCAAGATTTTCGCTGCCCGCGACCTCGAGCTGGAAAGGGGGGACGGCGGAATCGTTGAGTACCAGTAGCTCTGTAACCTTGACCTCGATATCGCCGGTCGCGAGCTTTTGGTTGTGCGTACCCTCTGCCCGTGAGACGACGCGGCCCTTTACTGCGATGACGAACTCGCCGCGGATATGTTTTGCCTTGGCGTGAGCCTCGGGTGATTCCTCAGAGCTGAGCACCACCTGGGTCAGGCCCTCGCGGTCACGGAGATCGATGAAGGTAAAGACGCCAAAGTCACGCTTTTTCGCGACCCATCCCATGAGCACGACGTACTCGCCGACGTGCTGCTCACGCAGCTCTCCGCAGGTGTGCGTGCGTTCCAGAGTACCTAAAGTGTCCAGCATAATTTAATTGCGTTCGCGGCAGCCGCCGTCACTAACGCCGATCCAAAATAAAAAACGCCTTTCGGTTAGCGACACACGAAAGGCGGAACGCGGAACTGGTCCGATGCGTTCTCGCCCTAAGTATTATTGTCGTCGACCCGTAAAATGGCGTTCATCTGCTTAAAAATAAAACCGTGCAAAATAATACAAGATGGGCGCGTTGAATAGCAAGCTGTCCATTCTGTCGAGCAGTCCGCCGTGGCCGGGCAGTATATTGGCCGCGTCCTTGGCTCTTGAGCCGCGTTTGAGTGCGCTTTCTGCCAGGTCGCCCACTACGCCGACGGCGGCCATCACGACCGCGAGCGGGATCGAGTAATGGTAGGGAAGCTCCGGGAAGAAGAGCCAGGTACAGAGAGCCGCGAACGCCGCTGCGGTGATCAAGCCGCCGATGAGCCCCTCGACAGTCTTTCCCGGCGAGATGGCAGGCGCAAGCTTGTGCTTTCCGAAAGCACGTCCGGCGAAATATGCTCCGGAATCTGATGCAAAGATCACCGCGAAAAAGAAGAAAAGCAGCTTTGACGACAGCCCGGGGATCGATTCAAAACCGACTCGCGTCGCTATCAGAAAACCGCCGAGGAAGGCGACGTACATCACCCCGAGCAGTGTAACGCCCGTTCCGGTCAGCATCTTCGAGAAATCTTTTTGGAAACGGAAGGCTTGCGTCGCAAGCAAGAGTACGACAAACCCGGCGAGCGTAATAAGCAGAAGGTCCGGGGCCGCAGCGGGCGCATTGAAAATGAAGGCAACGGTCAGCGCCGCGGCGCCCAAATATCCGATAGAAGCATCGGCTTTGAGCTCGAGCGTTTTGCTTAGCGAATAGAATTCGAAAAGGCCCGCGGCGAGCGCGAGCACTGCGATGACGACAAAGATCCAGACCGTCTCAGGAATATACGCCGGGAGTATTATCGACGCTATCAGTATGGGCAGGGCGACCGCCGCGGTCAGAAGCCTTGTCTTCATATCTTATTTGGCCTTTACGTCGCCGAAACGGCGGTCGCGGTGTTGATACTCGATGATCGCTTCAAAGATGTGCGGGCGCCTGAAATCGGGAAACAATGTCGGTGTTACGACGATCTCGGCGTAGGCGATCTGCCATAAAAGGAAGTTTGAGATCCGCATTTCCCCGCTGGTTCGCACAAGCAAGTCAACATCGGGCTGGCCCGCGGTGTAGAGCCCCTCGGCCAGATCGTTGTCGGAGATGGTTTGAGGGCCGCGGCCTTCATTCGCGGCTTTCTCGGCTGCGTGGCGGGCGGCCCGCACTAGTTCGGCACGGCCGCCGTAGTTGAGTGCCACGTTGAGCTGCAGCCCCGTATTTGCGGCAGTTAGTTCCGTCGCCGCGGCGATCTGGTCTTGTATATCGGATGACAACCGTGCAAGATCACCGATCGCTCGCAGGCGAATATTGTTACGGTGCACCTCTTTTAGCTCGCTTTTGAGATAGCGTTTGAGCATGGACATCAGGCCGGAAACCTCGGCTTTCGGCCGTTTCCAATTTTCCGTTGAGAATGCGTAGAGCGTGACGGATCCGATCTCGAGACGGGTGCAGGTATCGACAATAGCCTTGACCGAATCGGCTCCCGCTCGGTGGCCGAAGATTCGGGGCTTGCCGCGTTTCTTTGCCCAGCGCCCATTGCCGTCCATTATCACGGCCATGTGCCGCGGCAGGCGGTCAAGGTCGATCTCGGCAAGCAACTGTGCGTCGCGAGATCTCGGCTTTAATATTTCCGCAAAATTCGGATGCATCGGCGCTAGCTTAGGAGGCGTTCCTCCACCTTGACGACGGCGTTGTGATTGAGACGTCCGTACAGATGCGGATAGTTCTCGCCGCCGGTTGACGGCTCTTCCACAAGCTTGGATCTGAGTTTGTCGGTCTCAATATGCAGCACGAGAATGCGGCCGGCGTTTTTATAATAGCGTTTGAGAACTCCGTCAAGCTGATCCTTGTAACTGCAGTGTATGAACCCTTCTGTTTGCAGGCTCTCTGCCTGATACGATGGGCGGGTACGATAGTGCTCCCACACCTCGGGCAGAACAACGTGATAAATGATCATAATGGATGAGGATAGCTAATCATATTTGACGTGAAACAACGTCAGGCCATGTGCGGGAGCGGTCTTTCCGGCCAGGCTTCGGTCTCCGGTGATGATCGCCGTCTGAATTGTATCAGAATCTTTTTCACCGCGCCCGACCTCCAGGATCGTGCCAACGATCGAGCGGACCATATATCGCAGAAAGCCGTTAGCAGAGATTCGAAACTCGATCACGGCGGCGCCGGCGCGTGCGTCCCAGTGTGTCTCGATCACACAATCGGAGACGGTGCGGACGCGGCCCTCGCCGTCCGAGCGTGCCGAGGAGAAGGCGGTCCAGTCGTGTTCGCCGAGCAGAAATCGTGAGGCGGCGGTCATCGCTCCTACATCGAGGGGCCGCGACTCGTGAAGCGCGAACCGTCGCAAAAACGGAGACATCACGGGTGCATTCACGATGCGGTATACGTAGGTTTTTGAAACCGCGGAGAAGCGGGCATGAAACTCGTTCGAGGCCTCCTCGACCTTCATTATGCGGATATCGCGCCAGAGGTTTCCGTTAATGGCATTGCGAAGGCGGTCGGGCGTAAAGGGCCTTTCCAGGACGACGTTGGCGATCTGGCCTTCGGCATGGACGCCTGCGTCGGTGCGGCCGGAGCCGATAACCTTGACCTCGGCGTCCTCAAGTGTGCCGATCACGCGCTCCAACTCGCCTTGAATGGTGCGGTCGTTGTCCTGCACCTGCCAGCCGTGAAAGTCGGTGCCGTCGTATTGGATAGTGAGCTTATAATTCATGTATTCGCCGGTCGAGGGCAGCAGCAAAGCGTGACGGAGCACCCGGGTCCATCCGCAGATAAAGAGCAGGCTCGATCAGCTCGAGTTCCATCAGCAAAAAGCTGCCGGACGGGCTGCGTACGAGATCGATCCTTTCATAGAGCGGCTTGGGGTTGATCAGCCGCGAGACCGCCTCGGCGGCCGTCAGTAGTTCCGGCTCGGGCCGGACCGCCGTAATTATGCCGCCATGCTCTTCCTGGACTCGGAAGTCGTCGGGTTTCGGCGTCTTAAGTATCGCATGGCTGAATTCACCGTTGAAGTAGAACACCGAAAACTCACCCTCGTCGACGATCGACTGTATGAAGGGCTGGACCATGAAACTTCGGCCCGCGAACCGGGCCGCGACATCTGGTTCGAAGGCGGTGAGGCGGAATGTATTCTGGGCGGTGGCGGACACGGTCGG
>DATHVL010000110.1:0-3290 GCA_035461325.1 Pyrinomonadaceae bacterium | reverse complement strand
GTCGGCCCTAAAGCTCGGCACAAAGGCGGTGCGAAACGCCCCAGTTCTTGAGCAAGAGCAGCCGGAAGTTGACCTCGAAAAGTTGCCGCTGCTCCAACTCTGGCACGAAGACGGCGGCCACTTCATCACACTCCCGCTGGTGTACACCGAGAGCCCGACCTCCGGGAAACCGAACCTGGGTATGTACCGAATCCAGCGATATGACCGCGAGACAACGGGCATTCACTGGCAGATCGGGAAAGGCGGCGGCTTCCACTATTTCGAAGCGGAGCAGCGCTGCGAACCGCTGCCCGTGACGATATTTCTCGGCGGCCCCCCAGCCCTAATCCTGTCGGCGATCGCACCGCTGCCGGAGGACGTGCCTGAGCTGATGCTTGCGTCGCTGCTGGCGGGCTCAAAGATCGCGATGGCCGACAGCCCGGTTTCGCGGGGACACCGCCTGGTCGCCGAAACGGAGTTTGCCATAGCCGGGCACGTGCCGCCGAAAGAGCGGCGGGTGGAGGGGCCGTTTGGCGACCACTACGGATATTACTCGCTGGCGCACGATTACCCGGTTTTCCACGCCGATGCGGTCTTTCATCGAAAGGACGCGATCTATCCCGCGACGGTCGTGGGCAAGCCTCGGCAGGAAGATTTCTTTATAGGCGACTATCTGCAAGAGCTTTTGTCACCGCTTTTTCCCGTTGTGATGCCGGCTGTGAAGGACCTTTGGAGCTATGGCGAAACGGGGTTTCACTCGCTGGCGGCGGCGGTAGTGAAAGAGCGTTACGGCAGGGAAGCACTGTCCGCGGGGTTCCGGATCCTGGGTGAAGGGCAGTTATCGCTCACGAAGTTCCTGATGCTGACCGACAAGCCGCAGGACCTGACCGATTTCAAATCGTTATTTGAGCATATTCTTGCACGTGTCGATTGGCAGAGGGACCTGTTCATCTTCAGCCAAACTTCCTTTGATACCCTTGATTACGCGAGCGGTAAGATAAATCACGGAAGCAAGGCGATATTGATGGGCACGGGCGAGGCGAAGAGGGAGCTGGTTCGTGAGTTTAGAGGAGAATTGCCGTCAGGAGTTCGTGAGGCTGTAGCGTACTGCGGCGGCTGCCTTGTGGTAACGGGTCCCGTTTATGACGATGAACCGGAGCTTGGAAGCCGGCTGGCGGAATCGGGAACATTTGATGAGTGGCAAGTCGTAGTGCTGCACGACGATATCGAGTATGCCCGCTGGACCGACAAGTTCCTCTGGGCGACATGGACTAGGTTTAACCCCGCAACGGATATTCACGCAAAGGGCATCGAACTGAAGAATAACCACATCGGTTACACGGCACCGATATTTATCGATGCCAGGATGAAGCCGTGGTACCCGGCAGAGGTCGAGGTTCGGGAAGATATCGCGAAGCTTGTCGACAGTAGATGGAACGAATATTTCGGGCAGACGAAGTAATGCGTAAATGGCTGAAACGGATCGGTATAGTGATCGGAGCTCTGAGCTTGCTGTTCGGGATCTTTCTTGTTTACGCATATTTTATTGAGCCGCGGAAGTTCGTTGTCATTGAGGAAACGATCGCCGTTCCCAATTTCAGCCCCGCCCTTAACGGACTGCGCGTCGTTACCATTGCGGATCTGCATACGGGATCTAATTATGCGCCGCCTGAACGAATCCGGTTCGTGGTTGAGCAAGCGAACGCCCAGCAGCCGGACGTCGTTGTCCTGCTTGGCGATTATGTAAGCGAGAGCAAGTTTGACCGCGAGCGCCGTCGAACCCTGCCTGAGGGCGAAGATTGGACGGACCTGAAGGTGTCCGTGGAGGTGATAGCGGATAGCCTGAAGGGATTGAAAGCCCGATACGGCGTATTCGCCATTATCGGTAATCATGATTGGTACCACAACGAGCCGAAGATCCACCGGCTTTTTGAATCTATCTCGGGCATCAACGTGCTGCAGAACGAGATCGCTGAGATCGATATTAATGGCGAACCCTTGCGAATTTGGGGCATTGAGGATCTGTGGCGGAACAGGACGGTTCCTGCGGCGGCGTTTGAAGGATTGGAAGAAAAGCGAAATGTTATTGCCATCACGCATAATCCGGATTCACTGCTTCAAGCCCCGGCTGGTTTTTCGATAATGTTTTCGGGTCACACGCACGGAGGGCAGCTGAACTGGCCGATCTTTGGCCCGAAAGCTGTATTTAACGACGCGCGATTTATGGACGGGCACGCCGTGGTAGACGGTAAGCATGTTTACGTCTCGAGCGGGGTCGGAACGAGCGTGCTTCCGATAAGATTTCGAGTACCACCGGAGATCAATGTGGTCACGCTTATTTCCGCTGATCAATGAAAAGACAACGGGCAATTGCAATTATAGCCCTCGCAGCCCTCGCCGCGGGAATGCTCTGCTTGGGGTACGCCTATTTCATCGAGCCTCACCGCCTGGTGGTCAACCATCACGAGCTTGCGATCGACGGCTGGGACCCCGCTTTTGACGGGCTGCGGATCGTGGCGCTTTCTGACATTCACGCGGGCTCGCATGCGATCGATGAGGCAAAGCTTCGCCAAATTGTCGAGACGGTGAATACTCTTGACGCGGATCTCGTGGTGATGCTCGGCGATTTTGTGTCAACGGCCCGCGACAGGAAGACCGTGTTTATGTCGCCTGACGTGATCGCGGAGAATCTTCGCGGCATGAGAGCCAAGTATGGTGTGTTGGCGGTGCTCGGCAATCACGACGGCTGGCATGGCGATGGGCAGGTGCGGGAGGCACTGGTGTCGGCAGGCTATCGGGTGCTTGAAAATCAGTTGGTGTCGATCGACCGGGACGGGGCGAAAATGCGGATCCTCGGGTTGAAGGACCACATGCAGCTCGATTCGTGGTACACGTTTGATAACACTACACGTCGAGCGGTGATGGACCATGGCGGAGACGGACAGATCTTGGTGCTCGAACACAGTCCTGATATTTTTCACGTTTTGAACTATCACAGATCGCTCGGGGACGATTTTAAACTGATGATGGCGGGTCATACTCACGGTGGGCAGATATGGCTGCCGATCGTGGGATCTCCTTTAGTGCCGTCCTCGTTTGGGCAGAAGTATAATGCAGGCCATATCCGCGAGGATGGAAAGGATATGTTCGTCACGACCGGTATCGGAACGACCCTATTGCCCTTTAGATTCATGATGCCGCCGGAGATCGCGGTGGTCACGGTGCGGACGGCGGGGAAGCCAGCACCGCGCTGATCCGCTCGAACTTGCCGTCGTTCTTGGCCGGCTTTATTCCAAGGATCCTGCACATCA
>DATHVL010000109.1:0-4241 GCA_035461325.1 Pyrinomonadaceae bacterium | reverse complement strand
CGGCGATTGAACGACGCTCTTGCCCGCGAAGGCTTGAAGATGGCGGACCGCGATGCCGCCGGATCTGCCTTCGGTTCGCAGTCTCCCGAAACGCCATTTAACATGCCGGTCGACGATGCCGCTCGGGCGGGTGCGGTGGTCGGATCGGACGTTTATATATTGATCAAGGGAACAACTCAAAGGCGAAGTTCGTTCGAATTTCCGGAGTATTATGAGGCGTCGGCGGCGGTGTTTCTGGTCAGTTCGCGAAGCGGAAGGCTCGGGTTCTGGAGGCTGCAGTTATCGCAGGGCCCGGACCCCGAAACGGCGCGTGCCGGACTTATGAGTGCCCCGGAGGACCTCGCACCGCTCCTTGCCGCCGAGATCCGCGAGATGATCAAAAGCGATGTGACGGTACATAAAAAGGACCGGGCCCCGGAGCTGCCGCCCGACGGAACTCCGGGTTCGAACGGTATGAGGCCGCCGCTGCCCTATCGGCGATTAAAGCCCGAATATACTCCCCAGGCATATCTTTTCGACGTACGTGCGACGGTCGATATTGAAGTGGAGATCGACGCGGATGGCCGCATCACGGACACTGAGATCGTCCGCTGGGCGGGGTACGGGCTCGACGAATCTGTGGAGAAGACCGTCCGCGAGATGAATTGGCGGCCCGCCGATCGCGGAGGCAAGACATTGCCGATGCGCGTTTTGCTGCGATACAATTTCAAAAAGGCAGAAATTGACGAAACCGAGAAATAGCCCGCCCCGAGCCGACCCAGTTATGAAACAGATCCGCGCCGGCCTCAAATTCGCAATGTTTTTTATCGCGACGATGGCGATCTATACCGTCTGGTTCGTGGGTTCTATTTTTGTCCCGAACAAAATTTATTGGCGTCAGATCGCTTTTGAAACGTGGACAAAGCTGTTTGTCTACATTTCGGGGATGAAGATCGAGGTGATCGGAACTCCGCCGACACCGCCGTTCTTTCTTGTCTCAAATCACCTTAGCTACACGGACATCGGTGCATTGCGTGCCGTGGTTCGCGGCGTGTTCGTGGCAAAGCGCGAGATCGACGACTGGCCCATCGCCGGGCGGCTGGTGCGCGACATGGGCGTCATCTTTATCAACCGCACAAATCGCCGTGATATTCCGCGGGCCGGGGCGGAGATCATTCAAAAGCTGGACGACGGCGAGGGCGTTATCATCTTTCCCGAGGGCACCAGCACAAAGGGTGAAACGGTGCTTCCCTTCAACTCGTCGTTCTTTGAGTTTGCGGCACGTGTCGATCTGCCCGTTTCCTACGCCGCGATCAGCTATCGAACCCCGCCCGGCAGCCCGCCGGCGAGCGAGATCGTGTGCTGGTGGGATGACATTTCTTTCCTGGGCCACATGATGCGGCTGTTTGCCGAGCGTGAGTACACGGCGGTCATCACCTTCGGCGAGGAAACCGTCATCGACACAGATCGCAAACGTCTTGCCGAAACTCTGCACCGAAAGGTGGATGAGCATTTTATCCCGGTTATCTGACGCCAAAACACCCAGCCGTCCGTTTATCCCGCCTATCCCGCGTCCCGTCATAATTCCCTTTTCTTAACGCGGTAGCCCGAATTAGGCTATAATTGTCGGTAAATCTAACAATTCGATCAGATCAGGAGTAAAAAATGCGCATCAGCTTTCTACGCACACTCAGTGCAGTTGTCCTCACAGGGGCATTCGCTCTCATTTCAATGGGCCAGTCCGCCGGCTTTAACACCGGAAACCTGGACAAGGCGGTCTCGCCCTGCAGCGATTTCTATCAGTATGCCAACGGCACTTGGCTAAAAAACACCGAGATTCCGGCCAGCGAATCTCGCTGGGGAACCTTCAATATTCTCGCGGAGAATAACAACAAGATCCTCCGCGAGGTGCTCGAAGCTGCCGCCAAGGATCCCGGCAAAAAGGGCAGCGATACGCAGCTCATCGGCGATTTTTATGCGACCTGCATGGATGAGGCCGCGATCGAGCGCGCCGGCACCAAGCCGATCGACGGCTTTATGAGTGAGATCGCAAAGGTCTCAAATGCCCGCGACCTCCAACGGCAGATAGCGCGGTTGCATGACAACGGTATTCCTTCGGTATTCTCGTTCGGCGTCGGTACGGACCTAAAAGATTCGAACGCCGTGCTTATCTCGGCTTTCCAGAGCGGGCTTTCGCTGCCGAACCGAACGTATTACACCAACACCGACGAAAAATCGGTCGAAACGCGTGAGAAGTTCGTCGCTCATATGACGAATATGTTCCAGCTGTTGGGCGACAACGAAGACACCGCGAAGGCGAACGCCGCTGTCGTAATGGCGATCCAGACCCGGCTCGCGAATGCATCGCTTGCTCCTGTTGACCTGCGGAACCCCGATAATCGATATAACAAGATCGCGATCGCCGATGCCCAAAAGCTGACGACGAATATGTCTTGGGAGGAGTACTTTAAGGTTCGCGGTGTACCGGGCGGCGAAAAAGATATGAATATTGCTCCCCCTGCTTTCTTCCGGGAAGTGGACACAATGCTTGCCGAGGTGCCGGTCGACCAGTGGAAGACATACCTGCGATGGATGACGGTCAACGACGCGGCTCCTTACCTGCCCAAGGCTTTTGCGGATGAGAACTTCGATTTTTACGGCCGCTACCTCAGCGGGCAAAAAGAAAGGCCGGAGCGTTGGAAAACTTGTGTGCGTGAGACCAACAGCACATTGGGCGAGGCTCTAGGTATGGAATATGCCCGTCGCCAGTTCAAGCCGGAAGCCAAAGATCGAATGAACGAGTTGATCGACAACCTGATGGCGGCGATGAAGTCGCGTATCGATTCGCTCGACTGGATGAGTGCCGACACGAAGAAAGAAGCACAGACCAAGCTCTCCACATTTAAGCGCAAGATCGGATATCCCGATGTCCTTCGCGGCTTCGAAGGGTTGACCGTCGACCGCTCATCCTACGCCGCGAACGTTCTGCGTTCGAATCAATTTCAGCTTCGCCGAAACTTCAAAGATCTTGGCAAGCCGCGCGATAAGACGCGTTGGGGCTGGTCGCCCTCGACCGTTAACGCCTCTTACTCGAGCGCAAATAACGAGATCAATTTCCCGGCCGGCATTCTACAGCCGCCCTTCTTTAACTTTGAAGCCGACGACGCGATCAACTACGGTGCGATCGGCGGCGTCATTGGCCACGAGATCACGCACGGCTTTGACGACCAGGGCAGCCGCTTCGATTCCGTAGGGAATTTGAAGATGTGGTGGACCACGCAGGACCGCGAGAAGTTCGAAGAGCGTGCCGAGTGCCTGGTCAAACAGTGGGACGGCTATGAAGTGCAGCCGGGCGTCTTTATGGTCGGCAAGCTGGCACTGGGCGAGAACATCGGCGACTTTGCCGGACTGAACGTCGCGTACGATGCCTTTATGCGCTCCCTCGAAGGCAAGCCGCGTCCGAAGGACATCGACGGCTTCACTGCCGAACAGCGATTCTTCCTCGGATGGGCACAGATCTGGGCGGGCAAATATACTCAGGCCGCAGAGATCGCACAGGTCAAGAACGGTCCGCACTCGCTGCCGCGGTGGCGTGTCAACGGGCCGCTCTCGAACATGCCGCAGTTCCGTGCCGCCTTTAATTGCGACGCGGGCGACGCGATGGTCCGCGAGACACCGTGCTCGATCTGGTAACTACTGGACAATTCCGTACACCGGCCGCTGCCGAAAGGTGGCGGCCCTTTTTATTTGGAGGTCTCAATATCTACGACTAGGATGACCCTCGAAGAAAGCTTTTCTGCACCGGCACGGACCGGGGTCATCGGAAGTTTGGCGGCGGTATTATAAGAGCTCTTCGCCTCATATGACACCTCAATATGCGCGGGATCGATGCCGCCTTCGGTCGATTGAACGACGCGAACGATCCGCCCGCCCAGCGAGGCCGCGACGGCTTCAGCCTTTGCCATGGCCTGATCGGTGGCCGCAGCAAGGGCACTCCCTTGGCCCAGACCGTCCCCCGCTACTGCAAACTCTATCCCCTCGACGCTGTTAGCCCCCACCGCCGTCGCGGCGTCGATCACTGCGCCGACCCTGTCGAGAGCTCCGATCGAAATCGTTATCGTGTTGCGGGCAGAATAGGCCTTGATCTTAGGAACGTGAGAATAATAATCCCTCTGCGGCGACAACGTGTAATTGCCGGTCTTGATCTCCGCCTGTGCACCGGCGATCGCCTCCTCGACGGCCTTTCCAACCGCCTCGGACCT
>DATHVL010000108.1:0-3072 GCA_035461325.1 Pyrinomonadaceae bacterium | reverse complement strand
TATTCGGATAGTCCGCCACGATCTGCTGAAAATAACGGGCGGCTTGGTCCGTTTCTTCTTCCACGAGATAGGTGTTGGCGAGCTTGAAAAGTACCTCGTCCATATAGCCAAAATTCGGGTATTTATCCATGACCTCGCGATAACGGGACTGAGCACCCTTGAGGCCGCCCTTTTTCTGATCCACCGATAGAGTGTAGTAATAATTGGCTATATAAAGGTTGTGCAGCCCAAGGTTGTTCTGAACTTCTTCGAGTCGTTTTTCCGTGTCCGACTTCAATATCGTGTTCGGATAATTCGCGAGAAGGGCCTTAAGGCTGACCTCAGCACGCCGGGCTCTCGTAGGGTCGCGATCGGGCAAGCCGATCTGTCGCATCTCGGATTCTGCGATCTTGAGCATTACGCGATCTGCAAGCGGATGGGTCGGAAAAAATGTAAGCCAATCCTTGTAGGCAGCGGTCGCTTGAATAAGAGCGCTCGTCGAACCTTCAAGATAGAACGAGTCCGCCACTGCGAGCTTTGACATCGGCAAATACGACGAATCAGGATATGTCGTAATGATGGTCTGAAAAAGCAGACGCCCGACGTCGTAATTCTTTTTTCGTACCTCGCGAGTCGCAACTATAAACAGTTCGCGGTCACGCCCGGGTGATACAGAACCGATCAGCTCGTCATATTCATCCGAACCGCCGCCCCACGGAATAATTCCGAGTAACTTCTTTTTCTTTTGCGGCTCGCGGGCCTGGCCGGCGGTTATTGATCCGTCCGCCCGCGCTTCTGCGGTTTCGACAAGCACAATATCCGCTCTTGATTGCAGCTCCGTAACGGACGCTTCAAGCTGTGTAAGGTCGGACATCTCGAACTGTTCAGATCGGTCTATACGCCCTCTCAGAGTGTTAACCTCACTTTGCAAAGCCGCAGCTTCCTTTTCGATCGACTGTAAGCGGGCCAAAGGTGAATCGGCATTTTGCGCCTGGTCTTTCGAAACGCCCTCCTCGCGGAGAACAGATGCGGAACTTGTTGCTGAGCGCCGAAGTGTTTCCAGCTTTTCACGCATTACCTGAACGCGCTGCGCGGGTGTTCCCTCGCCCTGAGGGAAAGCCGCGACAGCAAATGCCGCAACGACGAAAGAAACCAGTACGATACGAATCTTGATGTTTCCGAACATAATTACCACTTTCAATTCTTAAACCCAGACGGTCCCCGCCTCAATCAATTTTTTAACACCGGCTGCAGCGTCGCCTCCGCCGTAAACCGCCGAACCCGCAACAATTATCTCTGCCCCGGCGCTAACCATTTCGGCAATATTCCCGGCGTCGATTCCGCCGTCAACCTCGATACGGGTATCAAGGCCGCGTTCGACGATCATATTCTTGAGCCTGCGGACCTTATTCAAAACTGTCGGGATAAACGCCTGTCCGCCAAAGCCCGGGTTCACCGACATTACAAGAACAAAATCTGCAAACGGCAGAGCCTCTTCGAGCGCCGTCAACGGCGTTGCCGGGTTGATGGCGATGCCCGCTTTTGCGCCCGCTTCTCTTATCGCGGCAAGCGTACGGTGCAAATGAACATCAGCCTCGACGTGTACCGAGACCATATCCGCTCCCGCCTCAACAAATTGCACTGCGTAACGGCTCGGTTCGACGATCATCAAATGAGTGTCGATCGTCAGATTTGTAGCTTTTCGCAACGAACGAACGACCGGTAACCCGATCGTGATATTCGGTACGAATCGACCGTCCATCACGTCGACGTGCAGAACTTCTGCCCCACCTTCTTCAACGCTGCGGATCTCATCGGCCAACCGCGAAAAATCAGCGGATAATATCGAGGGTGCGATTTCAAACATTCAGTACTTTACTTTGTTGCCGGCAAAAAGTTAACAGTTGTATCCCGCGTTACGGCTGAGGCGTCGTCCGTGGCCTGGTTTCTCCCGAACCGGTACGCGGCTGAGCGGGACTGGGCTTGGCTCTTGGCGTCGGAGAGGCTTCAACTTCTTTCTTCGGTTCACCGGCCGGAGGCGTGTCGGTTCTCGCACCGCCGTCCGTTGGCGTACTTGAATTGGAAGCGGTATTCGGCGTCGCTGTGGTATTTGCGATCACGTCCCGTGTAGTATCTGCCTTCTTTCGGTCGGTATTAGAGTTCGTCGGGGCTCTCGATTTCTTTGGCTTGTCAGAGATCATCTCCTCAATTTTTTCGGTGTCGTCCGATTCGATGTCTTGGATCAACGATTTTGGAGCTTCATCGCCCGGTTCCCCGGCCTTTGAGACGACTACCAGGATGAGCTGTCCCGTTTTCACGGTCTCGCCCGCCCTCGGGAGCTGTTCTAGAACGGTGTTGATCTTCTCCGAACTCGTGCGGTCGGCTCTACGCTTTATCTTAAGTCCCAAAGCCGCAAGCTCTTTCTCACTTTCCACGAAGTCCTTACCAACGATCTCGGGCACCCGGACCTCGTCACCTGTAAGGGACATATAAACAACACCCGCCATCCCGGCCATAAAGGCTGCGAGCAGCACTCCCAGTACGATCAATTTTCCTATGGCTGTTAAACCAGTGGCTAGGATGCTCATTTAGACGACTCCGGGGTCAAACGAAATTCTAACATTTTTGCCCAACGCGACAAACGCTTTCAGGCCTTTCGAAGCACTGCGATGAAAAATCCGTCCATATCGTCACGATGTGGAAAAGTACGTGCAAAACCACTGTCTGTTAAATATTTATCCGGCAACTTGTGCTCCTCGATTTTCCATCCGGTTTGGTGCGCGAGAAAGGCTCGAACGACATCCTCATTCTCTTCGATCTCAAGCGAGCACGTAGAATAAATTAGATGGCCTCCTTCCGCCACTGCGTTGGATGCATTATTCAAAATAGCCAACTGGCGCGCGGCAAATCTCGGGATGTCTTCGGCCTGTACAAAATACCGGATCTCAGGATTATGCCTTATTGTCCCGGTGCCGCTGCACGGAGCGTCGACCAAAACACTACCAAACATGCCATCAGCAAACGGCAACGGCTTTTCGGCGTCGTATCTTACGATATCCACCCGCTCCGGGGCATATTTCTCACAGATCTCAG
>DATHVL010000107.1:0-8633 GCA_035461325.1 Pyrinomonadaceae bacterium | reverse complement strand
GGCCGATGGGATAGCCTCGCCGTGGCATGTGATCCAGTGCTGGCCGCAGCCGTCACCCGAATGCGAAGCGCGCAAGAAAACGCCCCACAAGATCACGAGCAGATTATAGGCCACCGTGAACCACGCGAATTTCGCAAAACCGCTGAGCTTTTCAATATTTGCCATTGTGATGAACTATCTCAAATTTACAACAGATGCCGACGGCGCCGAAATCGGGTTAATATTAGAGCAGGTTCAACTTTGCTGAACCCATCTGATCAAGTGGGAACCAAGATACGAATCGATAAAGCTTTGCACGAACGTGGGCTGGCCGGGTCGCGCTCAAAGGCCCAGGCCATGGTAATGGCCGGTATAGTGCTGGTCAACGAGCGGCGGGTCGATAAGCCGTCTGAGGCGATCGGTGAAACTGATGTGATCCGTATAAAGGGCGATACCCCTGAGGCCCGGTATGTCGGACGAGGCGGGCTAAAGCTCGAACACGCCTTGCGGGAGTTTAACGTCGACCCGGCGGGTTTCGACTGCATCGATATCGGTTCATCGACCGGGGGATTTACTGACTGCCTGCTTCAACACGGTGCTCGAAGCGTAACGGCGATCGATGTGGGAACCAATCAGCTTGATTGGCGTATGCGGTCGGACCCGCGGGTCGACGTGCGGGAGAACACCAACGCTCGTGAACTGAAAGCAGGGGATTTTGTTCGTCCCTTCGATCTCGCGGTGATGGACGTTTCGTTTATCTCCCTAACGAAGATACTTCCGGTGGTGCCGCCGCTGCTGGTCCCACGGGGCAAGGCGATCGTGCTTATCAAACCGCAGTTTGAGGTCGGCAAAGGTGAGGTGGGCAAAGGAGGGATCGTCCGCGAGCCCGAGAAACATGCTCGAGTTGTGGAAGAAGTGAACGATTTCGCAGAGAAAATTGGGTTTCAGGTGAGGGGTGTGACAGATTCGCCGATCCTGGGGGCCGAGGGGAATAAGGAATTTTTGGCTTTATATGAACTCCCCTAAAGAAACTGAAAGGCAGCCGAAGCTCGTCGAAGGCCGGGACTTCTATTTTGAAAACGGACTGATGGTCCTCACGGCCGAGTTTCTAAATGCACGTGGATATTGCTGTGGGAGCGGATGCCGGCACTGCCCTTATCCCGAGGAGCAACGGCCTCAGAGCAAGAACTCTTCCAATTCGTTGTGAGCTATTGCCCGCTGGGGACCGCGTTCGCTCCCGTTTTGCCGTTCAGAAGGCACCACTTCGGCCGGTTCAAGAAAATCCATGGGTGTTTTGGCGATCTGGACGAGCAGCTCAGGTGTACAGCAGACGGTCTCATATCGCTTTAGGTCCTCTCGGAGCCCCTCATAATCGCCAAGCCAGTCCAGGGCGCTCTCAAGGACGCGGCGCGCTCCCGAGTCTTCCGGCCAGACGATGCTGTAATGCATCCACTTGCCGTCGCGTCGTGCCTCCACCAACCCGGCATTCCGAAGATAAGCAAGGTGGCGTGAGACCTTGGGCTGGCTGTCGCCCAGCACCTCCGAAAAGAAACAAACGCAAACCTCATTCGACCGCATTAGATTGAGCAATCTGAGACGCGTTTTGTCGGCCAGGGCCATGTAAAGCGATTCCATATTTGCCAAGGCGTTTGTGTCCATATAAAAATAATAGCACAAAATGCAAAATTTAAGTTGACATTCGACTAACAGGGAGTTATATTCGCCTTAACATATATGTTAGAGCATATATGAATACAAATCAGGAGTCAGTAAAATGTCACTCGAAAACATCATATCACTTAAACCGCATATATCTCTTAACGTAAAGAATGTAGACTCAAGCGTCGAGTTCTATTCCAAACTCTTCGGAATCGAGCCCGTAAAGCACATCAAGGGCAATACCACTACCCACTCTGTCGTCCGTGACAACCTCGGCGAAGATAGCGAGAAGCCGCGCTTCGGCTATGCGAAGTTCGATCTCGCTAACCCACCGCTCAATCTAGTACTGAACGAAGTGCCCTTTACAGAGGGCGGCTCGCTCTCTCACCTCGGCATCCAGGTCGCATCGACCGACGACGTCCTAAAGGCCCGCGAGAGCTGGATCGCCTCCGGGCTTATGACCGTCGACGAGATGCGGGTCGATTGCTGCTATGCACTTCAGGACAAAACGTGGGCCCGCGACCCCGACGGCAATGAGTGGGAGGTATTCGTGGTCCTTGAGAACACCGAAGCGGCGGGAGACGCCTGCGACTGCAGCGAGAAGGTGAGCCACTCCGAGCTTGCGACAGAGGCGTGTTGCACTCCGAGCCAAAAAGCGTCTACGATTGGCGCGACAGCTCAACCTTGTTGCTAGCGGAGGCCTGATGGACGAACGTTCTTTCTTCACTTTGGCGGTACACGCCGGACATGACAAGGCGGAGCATTTCGGGGCATCATCGGTCCCGATCTACTCCGCCTCCCTCTTTGCCTTTGACGATGCTGATGAGGGCATCGCGATCCACAATTACGAAAAGCCCGGTTATTTTTACGGCCGGCTGGGCAATCCCACCCAGTCTGCTCTCGAATCGGCGATGGCCGAGCTCGAGGGCGGCGAGGCCGCATTGGCTCTGGCCTCCGGAATGGCGGCGATCTCGGGGGTTATCTTGTCTTTGGTCGAAAAGGGAGGGCACATCGTCGCACCGCGTTCGATGTATTCGACGACGACAAATCTTCTTCGATATATCGAAAGGTTCGGTATTCGAACGAGTTATGTCGACGCGACGGACGCCAACGAGTACGAATCGGCAATAACCTCCGAGACCAAGCTGTTTTGGCTTGAGACGCCCTCCAATCCGCTCGTCGCGATCACAGATCTTGAACGTGTTGCGGAGATCGCGCGCCGCTCTGGTATTACCACTGTTGCCGACAATACGTTTGCGACGCCGTTCAATCAGCGTCCGCTCGAGCTGGGCATCGACGCCGTTGTCCACAGCGCTACCAAATATCTCGGGGGCCACAGCGACCTCACGGCGGGCGTCGTCGTGGGTAGTAGTGAGCTCGTCGAAAAGGTGCGCCACGGGGCGGCCAAGTTCTACGGGGGGAATATAGCTCCCCACGTGGCATGGCTGGTACTTCGCGGTATCAAGACCTTGGCGTTGAGGATGGAGCGGCATAATTCCAACGCGTCAGGGCTCGCCGCGGATCTCGCCGATCATCCGACGGTCAAGCAAGTCTTCTATCCCGGGCTTGAATCGCACCCTAATCATGCCGTGGCTAGCGGCCAAATGTCCGGGTTCGGTGGGATGATGAGCATCGATATCGGTACGGCTGAAGCGGCCAAGTCTTTCGTCAACCGGTTGAAGGTCTGCACTTTTGCGACCTCGCTCGGGGGTGTAGAAACGATCGTCCAGCCGGTGGCCCTTATGACGCATGCGACGCTTTCGCCCGAGGAGAGGGCCGCTGCGGGCATATCTGACGGCCTGTTAAGAATTTCTGTCGGAATTGAACATTTGGCTGATATACGCCGCGACATATATGACGCGTTAGAATAGTGGAGGTATCAATAAAATGGAACATCTTGTAATACTCGGATTTGTCTTCTTAAATCTTTTCATGATCGTCGGGGCGGTCGATCTATTTTATTTCCACATTTGGAAGTACAAGCTGCACACTCGGCCCGAATCCCGCTATGAGCATAAGCTGCACATGGCCTTTGCATTTATTATGGCCCCGCTCGCATTTTTGCTTTACTATCAGGACTTTGGCGGGTGGGCCCTCTGGGCGGCGGTTTTCTTCGTGGCTGCAGCTTTGACAACAGAAATGCTTGACGTCTTCTCTGAGGGCGACAGCCGGGCTTCGCTAGGCGGGCTAACGACCGGGGAATATTCGCTGCACGTGGCCGCAACCATCCTAAAGGTAGCCTCATTCGCCTTTATGTTCGGCGCTAAACCGATCGCGGCCTGGAACCTGTCCTCTCCCACAGTTTTGGGCAGTCACGGGGCAATGGGCGAGATGATGGCGATCAAGGTGATGGCGGGATCCCTGCTTGTTGGCATCGTTCATATTGCATTGCTCAGCAAGCGCTTTAACGAGGTCACGTGCCGGTCTGCTTGCTCGATCATAGGCTGTCGTCGATTCTCGTGCTGCTCTCCGGCATAAATTAACGGTTACGTAACAGGCTCCCACTTTACTTATATTCGCCTAACCGCATATCATGTTCTAATATGTCCACATCCGTATCTGAACGACCTGATCCTGTGAAAAAGCTTCCACTGCTAGATCGCTATTTAACCGTCTGGATCTTTGCCGCGATGGGACTGGGGGTCGGGCTAGGCTACCTGGTTCCCGGAACGGCGGATTTTATTAGCAGCTTCCAAGTCGGCGCGACCAATATTCCCATAGCGATAGGGTTGATACTGATGATGTATCCGCCGCTGGCCCGCGTGAAGTATGAAGAGATGCCGGCCGTTTTTCGCAATACTAAGATCCTCGGCCTATCGCTGATCCAGAACTGGGTCATCGGCCCGATCCTGATGTTTCTGCTGGCGATGGCATTCCTGTATGACAAGCCGGAATACATGATCGGATTGATCATGATCGGCATCGCCCGCTGCATCGCCATGGTGATCGTGTGGAACGACCTCGCCCGCGGAGACAATGAATATGTTGCCGGACTCGTCGCATTCAACAGCATCTTTCAGGTGCTTTTCTACAGTATCTACGCGTATATTTTCGTCACCGTGCTTCCGCCGCTCTTCGGCATAACCGGTGCTGTGGTTGATGTTAGCGTTGTCCAAATCGCTGAGAGCGTGCTTGTCTATCTTGGAATACCTTTCTTTGCGGGAATGGTCACGCGATACGTGTTGATCCGGGCGAAAGGCCGCGAATGGTACGAGAGCAAGTTTATCCCGCGGATCAGCCCCATTACTCTCATCGCTCTACTATTTACGATCGTAGTGATGTTCAGCTACAAGGGGCAGTTGATCATCGAAATACCGTTTGATGTCGTTCGCATCGCGATACCGCTCGTTTTTTATTTCGTGATCATGTTCTTTTCTGCGTTCTATCTCGCCAAGCGCGCCGGGGCGGACTATCCGAAAAGCACTTCACTGGCATTCACGGCCGCGGGCAATAATTTTGAATTGGGGATCGCCGTCGCCATAGCCGTATTCGGCATTAACTCGGGTGTCGCATTCGCCGCCGTTATCGGCCCGCTTATCGAGGTGCCGGTCTTGATCCTATTAGTTCGCGTAGCGTTGCGTTGGCGATCGAGCTTTCCCGAGGCATTAAGAGCTTAAGATGAATACGCGACCTAAGAAAATACTCGTTCTCTGCACCGGTAACTCAGCGAGGTCTCAGATGGCTGAAGGTTTGCTACAATATATCTGTGGAGACGCATATGTCGTGGCTAGCGCCGGCACTCATCCGTCATCTGTGCGGCCCGAGGCAATAAAGGCACTCGCCGAACTTGGTATCGATATCTCACAAAATCGCTCGAAATCTGTTGATGAGTTTGCCGGGCAAGAGATCGACTACGTTCTCACGGTTTGTGACAATGCGAAAGAAAACTGCCCTTACTTCCCTGCAAGGACCCGTCTCGTGCACCACGCTTTTGACGATCCCGCAGTGGTAGAGGGTGACGAAGAGACACGCCTGTCCGCGTTTCGGCGTGTGCGGGACGAGATCAGCGACTACCTACGAAGCGAGTACTCCCAAATAATCGGCCTCGGCCCCAAATAAGAAAAGCCGCCCAAAGCGGACGGCCTTCCTGTGAACTACTACTTTCCGATTAAACGTCGTTTTCGCTCTTCGTCTTACTGAGCTGAGGTGCGGCCTCCGCCTGCGGCAGCGGTGCTCCGGCGGCATCAGACTTCACCATCGGCGCGTCGTCGTCGTACTCCGGCTGATCGTCGTTGATGATCATTTTGCCGGGTTCCTTCATAAAGGTCAGGGCGTTCTTGGACTTATCAAATCCGACGGTGACCAGATCGCCTGTCTCCACTTGTTCTGTCGCTACCAGGTTAGATAACGGATAGACCAAGAATCTTTCGATCGCCCGCTTCAGATGCCGTGCACCGTATTTGAGATCGATCCCTTCGCCGAGCAAAAAGTCCTTCGCTGCGGGCAAACATTCGAAGACAAATTTTGTGCCTGCAGATTCTGTGATCCGATCTTGAACAGCGGCGAGCTCGATGTTAAGTATCTCACGCAAGTGATGTTCTTTCAGGCTGCGGAACACGACGACCTTATCGATCCGGTTCATGAACTCGGGCGAGAACTTCCGCTTTGCCGCCTCGAGCGCCGTGCGGTAGATCTTGGCGTCGATCTCAGTATCCTCACGCGGTGTTCCCTGCTTTGCCGGGGCAAAGCCGATGCCGCCGGAGATCATGTCCGACATTTCGCGGGCGCCGAGATTCGACGTCATTATGACGATCGTCCTCGAAAAATCCACCCGTCGATTATCACCCAGAGTGAGTGTGGCTTTATCCAGGATCCCGAGCAGCAGCTGCCACAGCGAATCGGATGCTTTTTCGATCTCATCAAACAGAACGAAAGTTAGCTTGGTTTCCTCCGTATGTGCTTTGTCCAGATTTTCCTGAGTCAGCATCGGCGAGGTCTCGCGATGGCCCAGATATCCGGGAGGCGAGCCGATCAATTTTGCGATCTCGTGTGAATGCTGAAACTCGGCACAGTCGATCTTCACGACCGAATGCGCATCGTTGAAAAGCACTTCGGAAGCAGCCTCCACGACACGCGTTTTTCCGGAACCCGTCGGGCCCAGAAACAGCATAGTGCCTATCGGACGCGCCGGGTTGTTCATCCCCGCCAGATAGATCTGAAACAGCCCGCTCATGCGCCTGACCGCCCGTTCCTGGCCGACGATCAAACCTGATAACTTGTCTTCGAACTCGGCCGCACGCGGGCTTTTGCGGTCGGGATCAAGTAATATGCCTGTCGAAGCAGATTCCTTTTTCTTGGCTGTTTCTTTTTGCATCTATTTCACCTCTGTGACGGATCTGCGGCTTTTTTTGAACGCCTGCTCTTCGTCACTTTGACGCTATTACGGGTTCAGATTTGCTTGGGGAGAAATCGCGAATCCGCCGTAACTAATGATGATTTCAATATGTTATAAGTTGGCTGGACTTTAGAGCCCGGGAGTTCGGACCTATAGAATTATCGGGTGGCGGCTATCCGAGCGATGCCGCCCTTAAGAGTTTTTTAACACATTATTGCTCTTGCAAGCAACAATTTTTGCGCGATTTTTTGGAATCGCCGCGCGATTCAGCATTTTCGCCAACGCCTATTCGTAATAATCGAGGCCAAGGTGCGTGATCATATCTTCGCCCATTATGTGCCTCAGCGTGTTCTTGAGCTTCATCAATTGGATAAAGATGTCATGCTCCGGATAAAGCCCGGGTTTCGTTTGCGGCGATTTGAAATAGAAGGACAACCACTCCTGAATACCCTTCATTCCGGCACGCTGTGCTAGGTCAAGGAACAAGGCAAGGTCGAGGCAAAGCGGTGCTGCAAGAATCGAATCCCGGCACAGAAAGTCGATCTTGATCTGCATCTTGTAACCAAGCCAGCCGAAGATATCGATGTTGTCCCAGCCTTCTTTATTGTCGCCACGCGGGGGATAGTAATTGATCCGGACGACGTGCGAAAAATCTGAATAGAGATCGGGATAAACTTCGGGCTGCAGGATGTGCTCCAAAACGGACAGCTTCGATTCTTCTTTGGTCTTAAAGTTTTCGGGATCGTCCAGCACCTCGCCGTCACGGTTGCCGAGAATGTTGGTCGAGTACCAGCCTTCCAGGCCCAGCATTCTCGATTTCAAACCCGGAGCGAGGATCGTTTTCATCAGCGTCTGCCCGGTCTTAAAGTCCTTGCCGCAGATCGCAACGCCCTGGTCATCGGCAAGCTTTGTCAGTGCGGGGATATCGACCGACAGATTGGGTGCTCCATTGGCGAACGGGATCTGCGATTTGAGCGCGGCGTACGCGTAGATCATTGAGGGAGCTATCGCCGGGTCGTTATCATACAAACCCTTTTCGAATGCCTCGATCGAGTTGTGCACCTCGCTCGCTTCCAGATAGATCTCGGTCGATGCGGCCCAGATCATAACGAGCCGGTCACAGCCGTTCTCGATTTTGAACCGGGCGATGTCCTCGATCAGTTGCTCGGCAAGCTCCATCTTTGTCTTGCCGGTCTTTACATTTTCACCGTGCAGCCGTTTGACGTAGTTCTGTTCAAATACGGCAGGCATGGGCTTGAGCGAGGCGAGTTGCTCGGAAACTTGGTTGAGGAGGTCCTTTTCCAGCACGCCCGACTTCATCGCAGCATCGAAAGCGTTATCCGGAAAGATATCCCACGCGCCGAAAACTATGTCATCGAGAGTTGCTAACGGAACAAAATCCTTTATCTTCGGGCTCCGGCCGTCAGTGCGCTTGCCCAAACGGATCGTTCCCATTTGTGTCAGCGAGCCGATCGGCTTTGCCAGATCGCGTTTGATGGCCTCGACCCCCGCGACAAATGTCGTGCTGACCGCACCCAGCCCAACGAGCAGGATGCCCAGTTTACCCTCTGCGGGAGTTACCTCTGCGCCTTTTTCTATCATCAAATTCCTCCGGTGAGTGAAACAGAAATCATAGCTTTACGGCGCACCAATGGCAAAC
>DATHVL010000106.1:0-3428 GCA_035461325.1 Pyrinomonadaceae bacterium | reverse complement strand
ATAATCGCCATCAAATCGCGAAATACGATCGTTCTGTCGCCGCACCCGTCTGCCGCCCGTTGTATCGCAGAAACAACCCGTGTGATGAAGGAGGCTGCGGTCGCAAATGGCCTTCCACCCGATGCGATCCATTGCCTCAGCCATCCGACCATCGAGGGTACCGAGACCCTGATGCGTCATCGCGACACGGCTGTGATACTCGCCACGGGCGGTATCGGCCTTGTTCGAGCCGCGTATTCATCCGGCAAGCCCGCCTTTGGCGTAGGCCCCGGCAACGTGCCCGTTTTTATCGAACGCTCTGCCGATATCCAGAAAGCCGTTGCGGACATCCTCACCGGAACCTGCTTCGACAATGGGACGATCTGTGCATCCGAGCAATCGGTTGTGGCAGATGCCCCGATCGCCGACCGCGTTCGCGAAGAGTTCGCACGCCAGGGCGGCCACTTTCTTTCGCCTTCCGACGCCGAAGCTGTTGGAAAGATACTTGTCACCGCAAAACGTACGCTGAATCCATCGATCGTCGGGCGTTCGGCGGCGTTCATAGCGGATCTTGCAGGTGTGAAGATCCCGTCGGGTACCCGTTGCCTGATCGCAGAAACCGCCGGCGTCGGCCGCGACCATCCATGGTCCATAGAAAAACTATCTCCGACACTCGCGTTTTACGTGGCGGAGGGCATCGAGGCGGGTGCGGCCCGCTGTGAAGAGGTTCTTCGCTTCGGGGGCATGGGGCACACGGCAGGAATGCACAGCGCAAACCGCGACGCTGCTATCCGCTTTGGCTCTCAGATGCCCGCCTCACGCATCGTGATCAACTCGCCTACCACCCACGGGGCGATCGGCCTTTCGACCGGCCTGCCGCCGTCTATGACGCTCGGGTGCGGTTCCTGGGGCGGCAATGTGACATCAGATAACGTCTCGCCGATCCATTTGCTCGATATCAAACGTGTCGCATTCGAAACCAAGCCGGTCAATTCCGCGAGTGAGGCAAAGCAAGATGCACCTACAAGGCCCGCGTCCCGGCGCACGATCCCGCGTGAAGAAGTGGCCGCGATAGTCGATCAATTCCTGAGTAAAAAGCTTGCCCAGTCGCCCAAAGAGGAACCCAAAATAGATACTCCCGCACCTGCGGCCGCTCCCCCGCCGCTGCCGGAAGCATCGCCCGTACGAACCGTCATCCACGAACTGCGCACCACTCCGACGGATGCCAACGGGGCCGATACGACTCCGGTCGATTTCGTAAGCGAATCGGATGTGCGAACGGCCATCGATCAAGGCAAAAAGATCTACATTACGTCCAAGACCATCCTCACGCCTTCGGCCCGCGACCTGGGCGAAGAAAAAGAGGTTTTCGCCCGCGTTTGAACCCCATGTCCAGTCAATTCACCTTTATCTTGGCGATCATTCTGGGAGCGGCCGTCACGGTCTCTGCTCAGTCCGAGTCCATCCCTGCGGCGGCTGAAAGCACAGTTTACGGCATGGTCGTCTTTAACTCCGGCGGATTTCGGGCCGGTTTGGAACGTTCCGTACGTGTGCTTTCAAAGGTCGCCGAGAATAATTCAGAGAATGAAGTGGCGTTCGTGATCACATATGCCGGCGGGGAAAAGATCCGCCTGCGGCAAGAGGCAACATCGGACCGGCTCGAGCTGGCCGACGCAATACAGAATCTTTACGCCGAAGCGGGAAGCGGGGCATTGCTCGATGCCATAAAGCTTGCCTCGGAACAGCTGATCGCAACGCGGCTCGGACATGATCAAACGTCCTCGCTAGTTATCGCCACCGACGGAGATACCCGTGACAGTGCGGTTAAAGCCGATGAACTGTTAAAATATCTTCTTGAGAATAAGGTCCGGCTCCATGTGCTCGTGATCGCAGGCCCGAGGGCAAAGCACGATTCGCTGGACCGGCTGATCCGTGGGACCGGCGGAAAGATATATACGTATACGGATGACCCGGATGCGACGGCCGATGCGATCTCCGCGGATATTAAGGTGAAATAGTTGAACGATGGCGGGAACGGCAGTTTCAGAATTGGAATGCGGGAAGTGTGGGGTAGAGGTCCGCGAGGGATCCACGTTCTGCTACAACTGTGGCGAAAAGGTGCCGTCTGCCAATGGTGATTCGCCTGCTGCCGCCACCAATGCCTCGGGCGGTTTAAAGATGCCGGCCATCCCGAAACCGTCAGACGTCCCTCCGCCCGTACCGCGTGTCGAATCGAAAGCAGATCCTCTGGCAACGAAGCTTGATGAAGCGCAGCTCAAGCCCGCGCCCCCGGCTCCGCCCGCAAAGCAGCGGCGCCGCACGCCTCGGCCGGAACCTCGGATGGTCGAGGTCGTTTGGGAAGAGCGTCAGCAATCCTGGGGATTCATAATCGGAGCAGCGGTCCTTGTGTTCCTCTCGCTCATCTTTGTTATTCTGGCTTTTTACCTGAGATAGTTCCGGCGAATGGATAAAAATATGCAGGCTCTAGGAATGGTCGAATGTTTTGGGTTGGTCGCGATGATCGAGGCCGCGGATGCCATGGTAAAGGCTGCAAACGTGGAGCTGGTCGGCTATGAAAAGGTTGACGCGGGCCTGGTAACTGCGATCGTCCGCGGTGAGGTCGGGGCCGTCAAGGCCGCGGTCGATGCCGGGGCCGCAGCCGCTCGAAAGGTCGGAACCGTCACGGCGGTCCATGTCATTCCCCGCCCCCACTCTGAGGTGGACACCGGCATTCCGGTCCTCGCCAATGGCGAAACAAATCGGAAAAAGATCTCGGGCTCTGTTCCCGAACGCTAAACGAAAAAAAGCCGCGAAGTACCGCGGCTCTTTGTCCTGCAATTCGAGATCGATCAGTTAGGTCGCTGCAGCGACGGGGCTCCGCCCGGATTCGCCACTCGGCCTGCCCTCGTTACCGGGATCCGCTTTTCATTATTCGGCCCGTCATTAACCACGACCCGGATATTCCTGTACGTCCCGTCCTCTTTGTCATTCGTCGGTATATAGCCGATGGAGTACTGGCTTCTCATTTCCGCACCGATGTCGCGTGCGATCGTCGGCAGTTCGGATAGCGAGTTTGGATAATAGGCCTTCCCGCCGGTTTGTGTCGCAAGCTCGTCCAAAAAGGACTTCGCTTTTGACCGTGCGCTCTTTGAGATGAAGCCGCCCTTGTCGTCCAGTTCATTGATAAAACCGACCGTGTAGATCTGCACGTCCGACTCTTTGAGCAGATCCAGTAACTGCTTCGAGTTGTAATAACTATTTACATCCTCTCCGTCCGAAACCAATATTAACGCCCGCCGTTTCGCATCGGGATCGTTACTCTCATATTGGGATATGCGTTGAACCGCCAGATATACGGCGTCAATAATGGCCGTCCGCCCGGCTTCTATGTAAAGGTTTTCAAGCGCGTATTCCAGATCTTCCTGACTCGGGGTGAAATCCTGCAATAT
>DATHVL010000105.1:0-3878 GCA_035461325.1 Pyrinomonadaceae bacterium | reverse complement strand
ACGGCGTTGGAGTGGGTGTTGGAGTCGGTGTTGGCGTTGGTGTTGGTGTGGTACCGCCACTGAAGATCGTGTAAAGCAAATGATTATTGGCGGTACTTGAAGAGGTAACGATGCCCTTTGTGGAAGCGTCGTATATAGCATTGCGAACCTGAGAGGGCGAAGCTCCCGGATTCGTCTCCAGATAGAGAGCAGCGGCCCCGGCGACGTGCGGCGTAGCCATCGACGTGCCGCTTATTGTATTTGTTGCCGTATTGCTGTTGTACCATGCGGAGGTGATATTCGCACCGGGTGCAAAGAGATCGACACAGTTCCCATAATTCGCCCAAGAGATCTTAGCATCGGTGTTGAGCGTTGCGCTGACGGTGATCGCCGCTCCCACACGGGCGGGTGACGAATTGCACGCGTCCTGCTGTCGTCCGATAAAATCTCCGTTACCTGCTGCGAGAGCATATTGAACGCCTGAATTGATGGAGTTCTGCACGGCAGAGTCTAACGAAGACGATGCCCCGCCGCCCAAGCTCATATTAGCGATCGAGGGACCGTTTGCATTCTGGGTAACCCAGTCGACGCCGGCAATAACGCCACTGGTTGTGCCGTTGCCGCTGCAATCCAATACACGCACCGCCACGAGGGCGACGCCCTTCGCCACGCCATAGGTCGTTCCACCGACCGTTCCTGCAACGTGGGTGCCGTGCCCGTTACAGTCCTGGCCGTTACCGCCGAAAGCGTCAAAGCCGACAGTGGCCCGGCCGCCGAAATCGTTGTGGGTCGTACGTATTCCCGTATCGAGAATGTACGCGGTAACCCCCGCTCCCGTCGCGTTATAATTGTAGGTGCCGTTCAGTGGTAGGGCTCGCTGATCTACGCGGTCCAGTCCCCAAGTAGCGTTGTTTTGGGTCTGCATCCGGGTCATGATGCCGTCTTCTTCAACATATTTGACGCGCTGATCTCGGCTGAGGGCAAGCGCCTGTTTCTCATTCATTTCTGCTGAAAATCCGCCAAGTGCGAATTTGTATACGCGATCGACCCGGCCACCGTAGGAAAGCGTAAGATCCCGGGCGGCGAATTCGGCTATGGAGTTCGGCCCAAGCGAACCTGCGGCATCGTCCTCCAGCACGACGATATAGCGGCCGGGAACCTTCTGCTCCGCCGAACGGAATTTGTCTTGGCGTTCCTGACCCTCGACCAGGAAGGTAGGGACAACAAATGCGAGTAGTGAGAGGACTCCGATACTCAGGAGTACAGCGATGACACGTTTCATTTTTGGAAAATCTCCTTGGTTGACGTTCGCCGCAACGGGCAGAAATGCCTGTATGCAGTGTTGATTACTGAAAAAGGGGCCCTTGATAGATGGGCCGTATGAGAACAGGTTTATGAAACGCGTGGGCTAGAACAACGGGCCGGGAAAAAAAAGCGTGCCCGTTAAGTATGAAGCCTACGATAGCACTAAGATGGGCGCCGCCGCAAGCATTTTTTCGGGCACGGCGAAAATTATCGAGAGTTGCCGCTAGGCTCGGTTCATTCTTTCGACGGCGATGACGTTGGGGACGTGTTCGATGGCGCTGACGACGCGGTCGAGGTGCTTTTTGTCGAAGACCTCGACAGTCACCTCGATAAGCCCTTTGTCGTCTCTAGATACGTTGGCTGATGCGTCGCGGATCCCGGTCTTGATATCCGCGATGGCGTTGGTTATGCCTGCGAGCATCCCGGTGCGATTCTCGGTCGTCACAAGCAGGCGAACGGACTGGATCTCTTCTTTTTCGCTCTTGGCCCAACCGACCTCGACGATGCGGTCGCGGTTGACCATCAGCGACTTTACGTTCTTGCAGCGCTTATTATGGACGACGATCCCCTTGCCGAGCGATATATATCCGATGATGTCTTCGCCGCGAAGCGGATTGCAGCAGCGGGCCCGCGTCGTCAGAAGGTTATCGACGCCCTTGACGACGATGGCATCTTCGCCGAGTCCGATAAATTTTTTGACAGCTTTAACGCCTGTCTGAAGCCGGTTGTCCTTGCGTTTATCGGGGTCAAGCTCGGCAAATTTCTCGGGCCCGAGAAACTTAGAAAGAACGTTGCGGGGGAGAGTTTTGCCGTATCCGACCGACGCAAGGAGGTCCTCAGGCCGGCCGAGCCCGTATTCGTTGGCGATGCGGCGCATCTCAACCTCATTGTTGAGCAGCTTTTTGGGAGCGAGGTTGAATTTATCTGCCTCTTTTTCGAGCAGTTTGCGTCCCATGTCGATCGATTCGGTACGCTGCTGCTCCGATATCCAATGCCGTATGCGGCTGCGGGCTTTTGAGGTAACGACGTAATTCAGCCAGTCGCGCGACGGCTTTGAGTTCGATGTCGTCATTATCTCGACCACATCGCCGTTCTGAAGCTCCGTTTTGATGGGAACGATTCGGCCGTTTATCTTTGCACCGGTGCACTGGTCGCCCACCTCGGAGTGTATGGCGTAAGCGAAATCGATCGGCGAAGACCCGCGGGGCAGTTGAATGACCTTGCCCATGGGGGTGAAGGCATAAACATCCTTTGGGAAAAGATCAAGCTTGAGCGACTCGAGGAAATCTTCGGAGTCCTCCTCGTCGGCGGAGGATTCCACCAGCGGCAGCAGGAGCTTCTCAACCGTCTTTCTAAGCTCGTCGAGGCTCTCGTCGTCCTCGGTAGAGCCCAGCTTGCTCTCTTTATATTTCCAGTGAGCTGCGACGCCCTCTTCGGCGATGTGGTGCATCTCTTCGGTGCGGATCTGCACCTCGAATGCCTGGCCTCCGTCGCCGATCACCGACGTGTGCAGCGAGCGATAGAGGTTGTCACGCGGAATGGCGATCCAATCCTTAAAGCGTTCGGGCACAGGCGTCCACGTGTCGTGAATAACGCTGAGCGTGAGATAGCAATACTTCTTGTCGTTGGGAGTAATTATCCGGGCGGCAATGAGGTCGTATACCTGTTCGATAGTGAGCTTTTGTTTTTTTAGCTTTTTCCAAAGCGAGTAAAGACGCTTTACGCGGCCCTGGATCGCGATAAACGGGACCTCATTGGAGCGAAGCCGGTCCTCGATCGTTTTAGTGATGCGGTCCAGCGTGGCCTCGAGTTCCGGGCGGCGGGCATCGACCTCTTTGGCGAGCCGGGCGTATTCGGCGGGATGGAGGTTTTGGAACGAAAGATCCTCCAGCTCTGCACGCACCTTACCCATACCGAGGCGGTGCGCGATTGGTGCGTAAATGTCGAGGGTCTCCTGCGAGATGCGGGCACGCTTTTCCGGGGAGAGGAACTGCATCGTCCGCATATTGTGAAGCCTATCGGCCAGCTTGATCAACACGACACGGACATCCGTGATCATGGCGAGCACCATTTTTCGGACGTTCTCGGCCTGCTGGCGTTCTTTGGAAAGGTTGCTGATCTGAGCGATCTTTGTAAGCCCGTCGACCAGCAGCGTTATCTCATCTCCGAAATAGGAACGGATGGTCTCCAGGTCTATGAGAGTATCTTCAACGACGTCATGAAGAAGCCCTGTGGATACGCTAACCTCATCGAGACGCATCTCTGCGAGAATATCGGCCACCTCAAGCGGGTGAATGAGGTAAGGCTCGCCGGACGCACGTTTTTGTCCCTTATGGTGAAGCGCAGAGAAAAGGTAGGCCCGACGGATCAATTCGACATCCGCGTTGGGCCGGTTGTTCTCGACCTTTTCTATGACATCCTCGATTCGGATCATACGATCTGCTGCTTCAATTGTAACCACATTTACGTGGGATTTGCGAGAAATCGGGCTTGGAGGCGATTCGCTCGAGGCGCAAAAAAGTGATGCCGGCCACAAGTCCGGCACCACCCTTTGTTTTGTATTGCCAATTACTGCCCGGTCGGGGCCGTGTTGG
>DATHVL010000104.1:0-2446 GCA_035461325.1 Pyrinomonadaceae bacterium | reverse complement strand
GACCTTCTCGCAGCCTAAGAAAACCTAGAACTTATATTTTAATAGTAATAAAATTGGCCGCCGGATTCGTCCGGCGGTTTTTTTTATTTGGGCGTCAGCGGAGTAAGCACATAGCTGCCGTGCAACTCGGGCTCGCCCAGCTCGTACCACCTCGATAGAAACTCGGCGGGCATCTCGGTGTCTATGCGATAAACAGCATAGTTCAGAACGGGGTCGTAGGCGAGTGTTTCGTGGAACGTCTCACGGAACTCCCGAAAGGCCTCGACCTCTTCATCGATCTCTACGATGGTCAGGGGACGCGATGCGGCCGAAAGCGTCGCATTGAAGCGGTCCCACCCGAATAGTGCCATGCAGGCCTCAATGTCTCGGCAGCGAGTAAGGGCACTCTTTAGCCAGTCGCCGTCGCGGCCCTGAAAGTAAAGCATCTGATAATACCGCCGCCGGTTCTCTTCCCAGTCGGCAACCCCGGCAAATGTATGCTGGTGCCGGGCCCACAGGACGCCCTGAGGGGCTATTGTCGGCTGGCTGTCCGCCTGTATCGGTTCAGCGTTGAAAGTGGTCTGACGGCGGGCGGCGGTGATATCGCCGGCGGCCAACTCGCGAAGACGCAGGCCCACCGGTTCTGCTTCATCTCGGACAAGGTTTATATCGTCCCAGATGCGAGTGGTCTCGACCGCCTCAAAAATACCCCAGGCGGTAAAGACAGCCGCGAGGGATAATGCGGCCGGGATCAAGATCTTAGTAGCCGCGAAGCGTTTAAGCAAACCGGCAGCGGTCAGAAACAGCGCGAGCCCGGCGACGTAATTGATCGAATAGTATTCGTAATGAAAAGGCTGCAGCGAACGGCCCGTGATCACCTGCTGATTGAACGCGAGAATCGGGGACGCGGCCATCGCGGCGATGAGAATGACCGTTCGGCGATCGAGTTTGAGCCTCCAATGGAGTAAGCCGAGTAACGCGATCAGGACGAAGCCGATCACCTCGATATTACGGAAAAGATCGGGAGCGCGCGTGTGGACGAGCAACTGTGCCTTGTCCATCATCGGGTTCCGGCCGGAGACCAAGAACGCGTAGGGCACGAGCACGATAACGCAGATTCCGCCGAGGATCGCGAGGAATCGTAGGGCCTCTTTGCGGCCCTCGCCCGGGATCAGATAAAAAGCAACAAGCACTGCGAGCACGGCCGCCGCCGATGTCCAAAGATAAAAATAGGAGAACGTTAGAACCGCGAAACATGCACCGGCAAGCAATGCCCAGATCAGTTGGGATCTCAGCTCAACGGACCGCAGGCCGCACCAAACGCAACCGATCATCGCAAACAGGAACGGGAAAGAAAGGCTCGGGATGTGACGCCGGAGATACGGGAAGAAGGGGTAAGCCGTGCCTCCCTCGTAAAGCGCATTAACGGCTCCGATGCCGCTGATCAGGCCGGCCGTCACGATGACGCCAACGGTGCCGGCAAGCGAGAGCAGTTCATCCCGCGTGACCAGAAAGAATACCCAGAAAAGTGCGAGGGCGGTAAAGAAGGCCGAAATGACCGAGATCGGCGGCATCGCCTCGCTCGCCGAAAAGCTGAACACGCGGGCCGCGGCGGCGACAGCGTACGCCGTTAAGAACTGGATTGAGAAAAGTGATTCGGGCTGAGGCGCGGCCGCCTCGTCGTCGCGGCCGGTGTAAGGATCGTTCTTGCGGACGCGGCCGTCGATCAGGGCCTGTAGATACGAGGCATAGGCCATCTCGTCGAGATCATAGGTCGCGAACGAGCCGTTGTAATCGACGCCGCGAAGCTGGCGGAGATTCCATTGCGGATATATGGCGAGGAGGCTGAGAATGATGCCCGCGACAACAGCCGCAGCCAGGGTCTTGATCATACGTCGAGATAGAGACTAGCACACGGGACGCGGACAAGACCAAAACCGACAGGCCGGGACGCCAAAGGCTCCGTGGTTTTCCGTTCCTGCTCGGGCAAAATCCCAAATCGCCCATCTAGATCTAGACGCAAAACTAAAAGATCATGTCCTTGTCCCCTGCAGGTGCAGGCGTTCCGCATACTTACGGTCCTTCGCTCTCGACCTCCATCTCCACTTCATATCATTCCGCGTTCTTTAACGCGGAGATAGCTTTCGAGGAGGCGGGGCCCGAGGGTTTCGGTGGTGACGTCAAGGGCGAGGCCACCGATCGTTTCGACGAGGCGGAGAGCGGATTCTCGCTGGTGGATGATCTCTTCGGCGGCGGATTGTTTGAAAACGGAGCGGATGTCGTGGGGGCGTGCGCTAACCATGGCGTTAAGATCGCGGTCGCCGATGGTGGCGACGAGCGGCAAGTGACGGGGACGGAGCAGCTTGAGCGAATTGATCAGCTCACGGGAACTCTCTTTGTCGACTACGTCGGTGAGGACAACGACGAACGCCCGCTTTTTGGTGTTTGATGCGATGAACTGGAAAGC
>DATHVL010000103.1:0-5245 GCA_035461325.1 Pyrinomonadaceae bacterium | reverse complement strand
AAGGCCCGACGTTCGGCCTCGCTTCGGTGGAAATGATCACCCCGTAGATCGAGTGAAACAGCAGCGGGATGAAGATCCCGAAGATCTCCAGCAACAATAAAAACGGGATGGCGTGGATATCCGCGACCGCTTTTTCAAAGCTCTCTTCACCGTTCAACGCCTTGGCGTTCGTGAACATATGAACGAAAAAGAATATCCCCAACGGCACCACGCCTGTAAGTTGGTGAAGCTTTCGAAGAATGAACGTCCAGCTATACTGTATGGCCATGCAAGTCTAAGGTCGGTTTCTCTTATCCGGGGGTCGAATTCTTGAAATTTTAATTCTATTCTCCTAAATGAGCAATTCCCGAGCGTAACTTTAATAGTAATCCGTTTTTTTAAAAGTTAAAATGAATTCCATTAGCAGAATTTTTAAGCATAGCTGATAAGAAATAATGCATATAGAGAGTCTGAAAGTCTTTTGCGATCTGGTGGAACTGCAAAGTTTTTCGCTTGCGGCCGAGCGGAATTTCGTTACGCAATCCGCCGTAAGCCAGCAGATAAAGGCGCTTGAAGACAAGTTCAAGCGGAGAATGCTGGAGCGTGTCCGCGGCCGCCGCGAGGTAAAGCTCACACCGGCAGGCGAGGTATTTTACCGGGAATCGAAAAGGGTGCTTGAGGCATACGATCAACTGAATGAGAGCCTTCGCGGCCTTGTGGGCAAGATCGGCGGCACCGTAAAGGTCGCGACGGTTTACAGTGTCGGCCTGCACGAAATGCCGGCGAAAGTCGGCGAATTTATGTCAAAGTTCCCTAGCGCCAGGATCGATCTGGAGTATTCGCGGACCACGCGTGTCGTCCGCGACGTCCTGAACGGCTCGGTCGAGTTGGGCGTGCTTGCATTCCCGGAGCCGCGTCGAGGCCTCTCGATAGTGCAGATGCCGCCGAACAAGCTGGTGCTTATCTGCCCGCCCGATCATCCTTTAGCGAAAAAGGCCCGGGTGCGGGCTAAAGACCTCAATGGCCAGGATTTTGTTCTTTTTGAACGTGACACTCCTACCCGGAAGGCGACCGACCGGATCCTCAAATCCAAAGGTGTGGAGGTTAAAAAGGCTGCCGAGTTCGATAACATAGAAACTATAAAGCGAGCGGTGGAGGTGGGATTTGGCGTCGCTATCGTACCTGCTCCGTCGGTGGTCGATGAACAGCGTTCCGGCAGGCTGGCCGTGGTGGAGATGTCGGAAAAGGAATGGATCAGGCCCGTAGGGGTTCTCTTCCGAAGCGACCGCGAACTGTCTTTGGCCGCCAAAAAGTTTGTTGCGATACTTGAAGCACCGGCCAAGATCGAAAATCGTTAACCTGCAATGTTTGAAACCGATCTAAACATTTTCTTTCGGGTCGTGGTCGCGATGGTGCTCTCGGCGATACTGGGTTGGGAACGCGAGAGCGCCCAAAAGGCCGCCGGCCTGCGCACGCACATCCTCGTGGGTATGTCGTCGGCACTCTTTATCGCACTCGGTGAGATCATTGCGGCAGACTTCCTCCGCTTCGGCGACCATATCCGCTTCGACGCCGGCCGCTTAATTGAGGCTGTCGTAACAGGGATCAGCTTTCTGGGAGCGGGGATGATCATTTTCAGGCGTCATGGTTCAAGAGTGCAAGGCCTGACGACCGCAGCCGGAATTCTCTCAACTGCCGCGATCGGAATGCTCGTGGGGCTGCATCGATATGCTTTAGCGGTGGGGATAACGGTTTTGGTATTCGCGGTCCTGCGGCTGGTGCAGTATATCGAGCCGTCCAGGACAGTGCGGGAACCGGCCGAGGGCGAGTGATCAGTCGAAGGCAGCAATTGCCAGCGGGGCGATGCCCGCGGACCCGTTCAGTGCATTTCGCAGCGTTCCGGAAAGCCCCTCCGACTCCATATATTCCCGCCCGAGAAGTTTTCGATAAGGTTTTTCTTTCGACCCCCCCTGCAGCTCGTTTAATATTCCGCGGAAAAGAGCGTCGACAACCTCGGGGGCAAATTGCTTGCCCGTGTTTCGCTGCAAGTCCTCGAACACGTCCTTCGCGGGACGGCGACGCCTATATGGCCGGTCGGTGGTCATCGCGTCAAACGAGTCAGCCAGGTTAACGATCTTTGCGATATAAGGGATCTCGCGATCGTAAAGCCCGTCCGGATAGCCGCGTCCATCGAGCCGCTCGTGATGATATTTTGCCGCGAGGGGCACACCTTCGTACGGGTGATGGATCGGGCGAAGTATATCGTAACCCACGCCCGGATGCTTGCTAAGTTCGACCGATTCCTTGGCGTTGATGCGGTAAGGTGCGTTGATCAACTTGCGCTCGATCGTGATCTTTCCGATGTCGTGAAGATACCCGGAAACCGCGGCTCCCTCGATCTCGTCTTCGCTCCATCCGAGTTCGGCCGCGATCAACTCCGAATACTTGCCGACCCTGACGCTGTGGCCTTCCGTGTATTTATCTTTTCGGTCGATAGCAGCCGCAAATGCCTTTACCGTGTCGGTGTAGGTCGTGCGCAGGTCATCGTAAAGTTTGCGGTTCTCGTTCGCTCGGCGTTCAAGCTCGGCGAGCATGTTTCGTTGGGCGATCGCGACGCCGATATGCCGCGACATCGCACAGATGATCTCTTTATCGTAGCTGGTGTACGGTTCACCGCTCGCCTTTTCACCGAGGAAAACGGCACCGAGCAGTTCGTCCCTGAGGACTAGCGGTACCGCCAATACAACCTTAGATCTCTCAAGGCTCGCGTCGTATATCTGAAAAAACGGCAGAACGCGGGCCTGTTCCGCTTCTATAGGGTACAGTCCGCAGGCCTGGAATTGCCGCTCGTCTTCGGCACACAGCGACAGCGAAAGCGGGAATTCCTCGCCCAGCCCGCGAGCGGCGATCATATTCAGTTCGTGCGCATACGGCGAGAACCGCGCGACGCCGCCTCGCATGATAGCCAGCGAACCCAGAAGTAAGTGGACCGATGTCCTCACCGTGTCCTGAAAACTTTGTTTGTGGGAAACTTCGTGCCCGAGTTCAGCTAGCGCACCGAATGTGTGGATGAGCTTTGTACGCTCTTCCGCGATCTGCCGAACATCAGGTGTGCGCATTTCCTGGATCTTCACTAGTCTCTAATATCGACGTGCTTTGTAATGCCCAGCATCTCGAACAGCTCGATAGTGTGTGGGTTGAGCTCAGAGAAAACGACTTTGGCTCCCGAGCCTGACGCCGAATCGATCACGCCGAGAAGTATTGAAATACCTATAGAGTTTACTATTTCCGTATTGGAAAAGTTAACAACTATTTCACGGCACCCTAACGCAATGCGTTCCCGGCACTCCCGTTCAATGGATTCGCCGCTGAGTTTATTGAGATAGTCGCCTGCAAATACGACGGTCCTCTCACCTTCGGCACGGACGAATCCGATCGTTTCCGATTCGGTCATCTTAAATGCTTATCCTTATTGTAGTTTGCTGTTGATGGACAGAGATCTAGGTTACTTTCTACCACAACCCGGGGACGAAAACAATCAAAATCTTTATAAAACGGCACTTCCGTCGATGGAGAGACTTAGAAGAGCTTGGTCATCGAGATCCGGGTGCCGTCATCTACCTGTTCGATCCGGACGTCGTCCATCAAGTTCCGCATCAGTTTGAGGCCCCATCCGCGGCGTCCCTCGTCCGGTTCGACCGGCTGCACCTGGTCGGTCAACCGCACCCCTCGATTCGAAACGGTGATGGTGATGCTGCCCGGCCGCACCACAAAGCGCTGATGTATCCGGCGATCGGGGCTGTGGCTGTGTTCGGTGGCGTTGATACAGGCTTCGACCAATGCTGTCTTGATCTGATTGATGGCTTTCGGTGACATATCGTGACGCCGAGCTATATCCTCGACGGTGTGAGCCGCAACCATCTCCGCATCGCCGCCCATGGGGATCACGATCTCGTACTCCTCGACCTTTCCTGCGGCCTCGCTCTCCACGGTACCAGAAGCCGCCGAGGCCAATTGCAGAGTAAGCAATTCCGTCTGTCGCCGGCTCGAACCGTAAGCTCCCCGTTGTGCGAGCAGACGCATGGCGTCATCGTTGAAACCCTCGGTGGCGACCAGCCATATCTTGAAATTTGAAAACCCGCTCACCGCGGCTGCCATTTCAAGCCTGTCGCACCAGGACTGCGCGATCTCCGCGGGCACTTCGAGCTTCGAATCGATCTCGGCTCCGATCCATGCGGTCTGATTCTCGCCGCCCAGGTCGCCCTGTTCGAACCCGACGGCCACCGCCGAGCGTTCCGGCTCTGTGACGAGGCCGATCGCTCGATAAAACGTCTCAGTATTTGCGGAAAAAATTATCTGCGGCAATGCGATCTTCTCGTCATCGCTGCTGAGACGCTCCTGGATCTCGTTATCCGAAAGCCCTTTGTATTTAGCTTTGAAACGTGCGTAATCGATCAAAGCCGCCGGCACCTCGTTTGCATTGAACGACGACATCAACTCGCGCAAACCGATCAGCGAACCCTTACGGTAATGCTCTGCCATTTCCGCCGGGCCCTGCTTTATGTTGGCTGCGAGCGTGTCGGCAAAGATAGCTGCTCGGCTTTCGCGGCCGCCTTCGAGTCGACTGCGAATACGGATATAGTCGCTCAATATCCTATTCTCGGGCATCGCTTCAACTCGGTTAGCTGCCAGGCGGATGATCTCTTCCTCGTTCAACCGCGTAATAATTTCAATTAGTTCGGCGCCGGCAATGTCCAGCTTCTGGCCCCAGGCCGCGACCTCCGCCGAGTCCGGGCTGAGAAGGATCAGTTCATATAAGAGCCGCGTGACCACTGCCTCCGCCTCGGCTGTGCCGCAGATACTACGCAGGCGCCGATCGTAGGCCGAGGCCAGCCTGCCGCCAAAGACCGCTTCTGTATATAGCATTTCAAAAGCGCGAAACGTTTCCAGCCGTTCGCCTTTTGATGCTGATGCCGCCATTGCATAGATCGCCGAAAGGTCACCCCCGGCTCTGAGGGCCGCGAGGTCGGAGACGGACGCTGTGGTTTCCGTTTCGGCGGCCCGCTCAAAGATCTTTGCGATCTCCTCGATCGCGAGGGCCTCAAGCTCAAACGTGTCCAGTTCGTGGGTGTCGGGGCGGAACCGTCTGCGGCTTGCAACGACAAAACGCGAAACGCTCTTCTCAAGTGCTTCGACTGCCAGCCCGGCGGTTTCGCCGGCTCGGCCCGGCGATGTTATCAGATGAACGTCATCCAGCATCACGAAC
>DATHVL010000102.1:0-3954 GCA_035461325.1 Pyrinomonadaceae bacterium | reverse complement strand
ACGGCGTGAACACGTCGCCCTTAAGCAGAAACTCGTTATCCTCCTCCAACGCTCTGAGAGCCTCGTCGAGGGTTCCCGGCAGCGAGGGCACATTCGCAAGCTCTTCAGGCGGCAGATCATAGATGTCCTTATCGAGCGGATCGCCGGGATCGATACGATTCTGAATTCCGTCGAGCCCGGCCATCAGCAGCGCCGCAAACGTGATGTACGGGTTGCAGCTTGGGTCCGGCGGCCTGAATTCCAGCCGCTTTGCCTTGGGCGATGACGAGAACATCGGGATCCGCACCGCAGCGGAACGGTTCCGGGCCGAATAAGCCAAATTGACCGGAGCTTCAAATCCCGGGACCAGCCTTTTATAACTGTTCGTCGTCGGGGCCGCAAATGCCACGAGCGCCGGGGCGTGCTTCAGAAGCCCGCCGATGTAGAATTTCGCCATTTCCGAAAGCCCGGCGTACTGATCGCCTGCAAAAAGCGGCTCGCCGTCCTTCCACAGCGATTGATGAACGTGCATTCCCGAACCGTTGTCGCCGTAGAGAGGCTTGGGCATGAACGTCGCGGTCTTCCCATACGCAGCCGATGTGTTCTTCACTATGTATTTGAAGAGCATCAGGTTGTCGGCCGTGGTCAGCATGTTCGCGTACTTGAAATCGATCTCGCACTGCCCCGCGGTCGCGACCTCGTGATGGTGGCACTCGACACTGATCCCTACTTCACCCAATACCAATGAGATGTGATTCCTAAGATCGATAAGCGTATCGGCCGGAGCGACCGGCACGTAGCCTTCCTTCGGCCGGATGTGGTAGCCGCTGTTGGGATTATCCAACTTCCCACGACGGCGTGAGTTCCAATGGCCCTCTTCGGAGTCGATGCTAAAGCCGGAGGAGTGAGCGTCATTGTGATACTCAACGTTGTCAAATACAAAGAATTCCGCCTCCGGCCCAACGTAAACAGTGTCGGCAAGGCCTGTGAACCGCAGATAGCTCTCTGCCCTTACCGCTACCGATCGCGGGTCGAGGCCGTAGCCTTCCTTAGTTATCGGCTCGACTACGTTTGCGATAAGACAAAGCGTCGGCTCATCCGTAAAGGGGTCCATCCAAAAACGGTCCGGATCCGGCACAAGCAGCATGTCCGATTCGTTTATCGCGGCCCAACCGCGAAGGCTCGAAGCATCAAACCCGAAACCGTCCTCGAACGCATCCTCGGTCAGCATCTCGATCGGATATGTGAGGTGGTGCCAAGCGCCGGGAAGGTCCGTGAATCTTACCGAGACAAACTTCGCGTCCTGATCCGCCGCGTAATGAAGTACATTTTTTGAGTTCATAATTTGATCTGTTAAGTTAAGGTGATTTCGACCTTTGTGTTTAGCAACCGATGTGCCCGAGCAGCAAATATTGAAAAAATTACGTAAGTCATTGCACTTAAATACTTTAGTATATGTTAGCCGTTAACCGCGATTTCAGTTATCACACACTTTTGTAGTTTACATCCTCGTGCCCTACAATTATGTAACTATCATCGATAGTAAAACAGAAAAAGCTTCCGCCGGAAGCTCTTTATTGAATGGTGTTCGCTCGCCGCCACTACGCTTCCAATTTCATAACAAACGATATACTCTTTTCTTCGCATCCAAGCTGCAACGCTCCGGTCCCACACCTGACCAGGGCACACTGTTATTAAGGAGATCTCAATGTTTACTAAAGGATGGCGCTTCGCCCTCGGCAGTTCTCTCGCACTGGCCTTCGGCGCATTTATCATTATGTCTAACGATCATTTTCCGGCCGCTGCATCGGCCGACGCTGTGGATAAGAATCCTCTTACTGCCGACTGGTCCGGCCCCTACGGCGGCGTTCCGCCTTTCGATAAGGTAAAGATCGCCGATTTCAAGCCCGCTCTCGAGGAGGCTATGGCCGAGCAGCTCGCTGAGGTCGAGGCGATCGCCAACAACAAAGACGCACCGACATTCGAGAATACTATCGCCGCGCTCGAACGGGCCGGCTCAAAGCTCGACCGTGTGGACAGCATATATTACGTCTGGGTCTCGAATATGAACTCGTCCGAATTTGCCCCGATCGAGCGTGAGATGGCCCCGAAATTCGCTGCCCTTAGCGACAAGATCACCCAAAACGAGGCCCTCTTTAAACGCATCGAAGCGGTTTATAATTCTCCGGAAAAAGCAAAGCTCACGCCCGAGCAGCAGCGGCTCACCTGGGTCCGCTACACGAATTTCGTCCGTGCCGGGGCCCGGCTTGACGCCGCAGACAAATCGCGGCTGTCCGAGATAAATCAGCGGCTGGCACAGTTGTTTACCACTTTCAATCAGAATCTGCTCCGCGACGAGAATGATCTTTACGTCACGATCAAGGACGAGGCGGGCCTGGCCGGAATGTCTGACAGCTATAAAGACTCTGCCCGATCAGCGGCCGAATCTAAGGGCGTAAAAGACGCTTGGATCGTAACAAACACCCGTTCCTCGGTCGACCCGTTCCTGACATATGCCGAGGATCGAGCCCTTCGGGAAAAGGTCTGGCGGATGTTCGTAGACCGCGGCGACAACGCCGACAAGAACGATAACAATTCGACGATAACGGAAATTTTGCAGCTAAGGGCCGAGCGAGCCAAGCTTCTCGGCTATCAAACGCATGCCCATTGGCGGCTTGAGAACGCGATGGCAAAGACCCCGGAGCGTGCGATGGAATTGCTCGAAGCGGTCTGGACCCCGGCCGTCGCGCGTGTCCGCGAAGAGGTCACCGATATGCAGGCGCTTGCCGACCGCGAAGGAGCGAAGATCACCATCGAGCCATGGGATTACCGCTACTATATGGAAAAGGTCCGCAAGGACCGCTACGACCTCGACGCCAATGAGGTGAAACAATATCTGCAGCTCGACAAGATCCGCGAGGCGATGTTCTGGGTCGCCGGCGAGGTATTTAATTTCAGTTTTACGCCGGCGAAGAATGTCCCCGTCTTCCACCCCGACGTTACGGTCTGGGAGGTCAAGGACAAGACCTCCGGAAAACACGTCGGCCTATGGTATTTCGATCCGTATGCTCGTGACGGCAAACGGTCCGGTGCGTGGATGACCGCCTATCGCTCGCAGCAGCGGATGGACGGCGAAGTGACGACCATAGTTAGCAACAACTCCAACTTCGTCAAACCCAAACCCGGCGAGGCGGTATTGATCTCGTGGGACGATGCGGTGACGATGTTCCACGAATTCGGCCACGCTCTCCACGGGCTATCGTCGAACGTAACTTACCCCACGCTTTCGGGCACGGCGGTACCGCGTGACTACGTCGAGTTCCCATCACAGCTCCTCGAGCACTGGCTCGCGACACCCGAAGTGCTGCAAAAGTATGCGGTGCATTTCGAAACGGGAAAGCCCATTCCGCAGGCACTTGTCGATAAGATCAAGAACGCGGCGACCTTTAACCAGGGCTTTGCTACCGTCGAGTACCTGGCCAGCGCGTTTGTCGATATGAAACTGCACCTCGCCGGCGGGACGCGGATCGACCCCGACAAGTTCGAACGCGAGACGCTCGCCGAACTTGGAATGCCCAAAGAGATCGTGATGCGCCACCGCACACCGCAGTTCCAACACGCCTTTGGCAGCGACGGATACTCGGCCGGTTATTACAGCTACCTATGGTCTGATGTGATCACGGCGGATGCATACGGCGCCTTCACCGAAGGCAAGGGGCCGTACGACCGCGAGGTCGGGAGCCGGCTGGTCAAATATGTGTTCTCAGTAGGAAACACGATGGACCCGGCCGACGCTTACCGCGAATTCCGCGGCCGCGATCCTCGAGTTGAGGCTCTGATGATCAAACGCGGATTTGCTGAGCCCGCGAAAGTAAAGCCGGACGGCGGAACCCGCTAAAGGCCCGCCTCAATAAAGAAAACGCCTCGGGCCGCATGCTCGAGGCGTTTTCAATTTTGATAAAGACGCTTCTATTG
>DATHVL010000101.1:0-3658 GCA_035461325.1 Pyrinomonadaceae bacterium | reverse complement strand
TCAGGTTCGCGCCTAAGAAAACCACGGCAATGATCGCCGTGTATTGGATCAGATGATCGATGATCGCCGCCAGGAAACGGTTACCTATCGAAGCCAGCGAAAAGGCAAGTGGTACCCGCTCAGGCGTCTCAATGATCAGTGTTTCTTCGGTTTTGATTATCGGCTGTGACATTGCGGCCTGGACGTTTCGGTGATTATCCACAACTTCGGTACAATTTTGCAAAACAGGTTTTTGCTTGTCATAGTGGAGTGACGTTCTCTATACTTGAGAACGGCAGATTTCCGATGTTCGAGGAGAAACGAGTGCAACCAAAGATCCATCGCGGGCGACTTAATGCAGAAGGCTATCGATTCGCCGTGGTCGTCAGCCGCTGGAACGATTTTTTGACATCTAAGTTGTTGTCCGGTGCGCTCGATGCTCTTGCCGCACACGGTGCGGCTGACGACGCCGTCGAGGTGATCCACGTGCCCGGAGCATTTGAACTCCCGCTCGCGGTCCTAAAGGCGGCCGAGACGGGCAGGTTTGATTCCGTCATCGCACTCGGTGTGGTCATCCGCGGAGAAACACCGCATTTTGACTATGTTGCCGGCGAGGCCGCGAAAGGCGTCACGCAAGCCGCTATGACGACCGGCGTGCCGGTGATGTTCGGCGTCGTTACCGCCGACACGCTCGAACAGGCGATCAACCGCTGCGGCGGCAAAGCCGGAAATAAGGGGTATGAGGCGGCCGTTTCCGCAATCGAGACCGCGGACCTTTTCAGGTCGATGTCCGAAAGTGGGGAAAAGGACGGCCGGGTTCTGAAACATGTCGTTTGAAAAATCAGCAAAGGGATCGGGAACGCGCCGAAAGGCGCGTGAGTGCGCTCTTCAGATGCTTTTCGGTGCCGACGTCGTTCGCGGGCGTCAGGATTTTTCGCCGGATGATTATTGGGAGGAGCTCGGCGATGCCGAATTAGACGATCGGCTCAAGGGTTTTGCCAACAAGATCGTGAACGGCACCATTGAAAACCTTGAGTCCATCGACGATCGGATACGAACCCGCGCCGAGCATTGGCGCATCGAACGTATGGCGATCGTTGACCGCAACGTCCTGCGGCTCGCGGTTTACGAATTCCTTTTTGAAGACACGCCGCACACGGTGGTCATCAATGAGGCTCTTGAGATCGCCAGGAGGTTTTCGACTTTTGAAGCGACACAGTTCATCAACGGCATCCTCGACGCGATCAAGCTGGACCTTATCAAGGCCGGCCTCGACGGCGGCGAAGACTCGCCGCCCCGCTCGCACGCTTCTGCAAGCTAATTTCAAATTGTTCAAAGCTGCTGCATCAGGAGCCGGACTCGTCGTGGCGCTCCTGCTACTTTCCATTACTGCCTCGGCGCAGGTGCTTCCCGACAAGATCCGCGGCTACAAGGTTCATAAAGAAAGCATCGTCATCCGTCCCGGCAATGAAAGCCCCGGAGCAGAGGTCACACCCGGCGAACCGAAGGCTTTCGATCTAAGCCTTACGGGGCTTAGGCTAGAGATCCCCGTCGAGTTCGCGATATCGGGCCAAAGCGGCAAGGTCGATATGCTCACGTTTCACGACGTCCGCGTCAACGGGATCCCCGTTAATGTAGAGGAACACTCGGTCCCATTTGAGTTCAAAAAGAATGAAAAGAGATCGCTGCCGAATCCTCTCTCGATAATTGTCCCCACCCACCGAATGATCCAGGCAGCTGTCAACGAGTCACGTGACAGCCGCGAAACGTGGATCGTCACCGGCCGTGCGTTCGTGTTCGGTAAATTCCGCAAGTTCGGCTTCCACCATAAGCGCGTCGTCCCCGTCGATATTGAATTCGAGATACCCAATCCCCTGCTCTGAGCTGTACCCCGAATCGGCATAGGCTTATCTTTTCTTACGGATTGCGATAAGATAATTTGTTGCGCATAAACAAATGCAAGAGGGGTTCTATAACAGATCGTGAGCAATAAAAACGCAAACATTTCGGAATATATCACTGAGAATTTCGGCGCCAATGCCAGCTATGTCGAGGCGCTGCTGGTCCGCTACAAGGCGGATCCTGCATCGGTCGATGAATCGTGGCAGACGTTCTTCAAAGACCTGATGGACGGTAATGCAGATGGTGCAGTCGAGGCTTCCGCTGCGGCACAGCCCGCGCACGCCAAACCGACTCCTGCCCCGGCCAAACCTGCTGAAAAGGCAGATACAGCGGCCAAACCTGCAGCGAAGGCAGCTTCGGTCCCAACGGGCAGCGAGGCTAAACCGCTCGTGGGCGCCTCCAAGAAGATCGTCGAGAATATGGAGGCGAGCCTCGGCGTCCCGACGGCGACCAGCCTCCGCACGGTCCCGGTGAAAATGCTCACCGAGAACCGCGGCGTGATCAATGAAAACCTGCAGGCGCGCGGCAAGGGCAAGGTCTCATTTACCCATCTCATCGCGTGGGCGATCGTTCGTTCGGTAAAGGAATACCCGCAGATGAACAACGGCTACGGCCTTGTTGACGGAGCTCCCTCCCGCATCGAAAACCCGAGCATCAATCTCGGCATCGCCATCGATATCGAGAAAAAGGACGGTTCGCGAAATCTGCTGGTTCCCAATATCAAGCGCTGCGAAGAGATGACATTTGCGGAGTTCCTGGCCGGCTTCAACGACACTATCGCCCGGGCCCGAGACGGCAAGCTCGAGATCGCCGATTTTGTCGGCACCACCATCTCACTCACAAACCCGGGCACTCTCGGCACCGTCTCATCCAACCCGCGTCTCATGGCCGGCCAGAGCGCGATCATAGCGACCGGCGCGATCGAGTACCCCGCCGAGTATCAGGCGATGACCGCCGCTGCTCTTTCTCAGCTCGGCATCAGCAAGATAATGAATCTCACGAGCACCTATGATCACCGCGTGATCCAGGGAGCTGAAAGCGGGTTGTTTCTCGCACACATTCACGAACTCCTCGTGGGCAAACACGAGTTCTATGACCGCATCTTCAAGGAACTCGATATCACCTATCCCCCATTGCGCTGGAGTGAGGACTACAACCCCGGGATGCTCGGGACTGACCGCTTTTCGGAGCTCGCAGAAAAACAGGCCAACGTCCTGCAGCTCATCAATGCCTATCGCACACGCGGCCATCTGATGGCGGACATCGACCCGCTCAATATGGCGCCGCACAATGCCGAAGAACTCGATCTGGAATTCTTCGGCCTAACCGTGTGGGATCTCGACCGTGATTTCATCACCGGCGGGCTGCATGGAGAGAAAACGCTTACGCTCCGCCGCATCCTTGAGATCCTCCGCAAGGCATACTGCGGCAAGGTCGGCACCGAATATCGCCATATCCAGAGCAAGAGCGAAAAGGAATGGATCCGGCAGCAGATCCGCAAGCATTTTGTTGACACCGAAACGCTGGACAGCGAAGTAAAGAAGAGCTTGCTCAAAAAGCTGATCGAGGCGGAGCAGTTTGAGCAGTTCCTGCACAAGAAATATCTGGGACAGAAGCGGTTCTCGCTTGAAGGATGCGAAACGGTGATCCCGATGCTCGACCAGTTGGTCGAGGGGGCCTCTGAACGCGGCGTTGACGAGATCTTTATGGGCATGGCCCACCGCGGGCGGCTGAACGTGCTGTCGAACATAGTGGGCGACGCCGAGACGGGCGACAT
>DATHVL010000100.1:0-2337 GCA_035461325.1 Pyrinomonadaceae bacterium | reverse complement strand
GATTCGGCCTCAGCGGGATAATTTCCGGATCGGACATCGTCCATCCATTTGCTGATCGCGTCGGTTATCACGCCGCTGACGTTGGCATATTGCCGGACAAAACGGGGCTGACGGCCGAACGTGAAACCTATAAGGTCGTGCAGCACGAGCACCTGGATATCGCAGTGCGAGCCGGCTCCGATGCCGACGGTCGAGATGGTCAATTCATTGGTAACGATCTCGGCGATCTCGCGGGGAACGAGTTCGAGTACGATGGCAAAGGCACCTGCTTCTTGCAGTATATGAGCGTCCTCGATAAGTCGCTTTGCGTCGTCGACGGTTTTGCCCTGAACGCGATAACCTCCGAGTTTGTGGACCGACTGCGGCGTAAGGCCGATGTGTGCCATTACGGGAATTTCTTCATTGACCAGCCGCTCGACCAAGCCGACGCGATTGCGTCCTCCCTCAAGCTTGACGGCCTCGGCACCGCCATATTTCATAAGTTTTAACGCATTGCGGACGGCTTTGTTATCGCCGGTGTGATAGCTGCCGTAGGGCATATCCGCGACCAGAAGAGCACGGCTGGCACCGCGTTTGACGGCCTTTGTGGCGGAGAGGATCTCTTCAAGGGAGACGGGGATCGTATTGCCGTAGCCGTGGATCACGTTGCCCATGCTGTCGCCGACTAGGATGATATCGACACCGGCCTCGTCAACGATGCGGGCGGTCGGGTAATCATAGGCCGTGAGGCACGCGAGCTTTTCGCCCTTTTCCTTGGCCTGCCGCAGTGCCGGGACATATACCTTTTCAGGTTTGTCAGGTTTTAGATATGCCATAAATGCAGATAAAGTCTAGCCCCTTGTATAGTTTAAGTCTAGCTTACGACGCAAGCTGGCCGGAGTGTTCGTGGCCGTTCGGGTACCATCGAGCGACCTGTGACCGGTCGTGGGTGTCATCGAGCAGGCGAGCGATATTTTTGTGCAATACGGGATGGACGAGCATCGGGGAGATCTCGGCGAGCGGGACCAGCACGAAGCGGCGGAGATGGATGCGCGGATGGGGAAGGGTAAGAAACGGGGTTTCCATCTTGAGGTCGCCGTAGAAAAGCAGGTCGATGTCGATGGTCCGGGGGAGTTTTAGCGACTTCTCTTTGCGGCCGAGGAGGTATTCGATGCGGAGCATGCGGGCGAGCATCTGTGTGGGGGTGATGCTCTCGGCCCGTATCTCGGCGACCATATTCAAAAAACCGGGGGCGTCGTCCATCTCGACGGGCTCGGTTTCATAGATGGCGGACAGCTTGGTGACCTCAAAGCTCGCCTCCATAAGGCCGCGGACGGCCATCAGCAGATTGCCGGCACGGTCGCCGAGGTTCGAGCCCAGGCCGATATAGGCTGTGACGGTTTCGGTATCCACGGTTATCAGTAAAAAGGCGCGCGAGGAAAACTGAACGTATTAAGTTTGGCCGAAAATTCGGCTCGGCGCAAGGCAGGCACGCGGAGTGGCGAAAGCTCCAAAAGATCAAACGTTTACATTTTGGCGTGCCCGTGATTGAATAGATACAGGCACTTAGTGATGCCAAATCCAGCAGTGTGAGCCGACGGCGGCCGCACTCGGGCGGGTTCAGGTGTATCCGTCTTGACAAAAAATCTACGCCCCAAGCTATGCCGCGACGACGATTTCGACACAGCCAGCGATACGACAGCGCGGCGGACCGTTCCCATCAAGAATATCTCTTAAACCAACCCGCGCAATTGACGACCCGGACGGAGTTGCTCAGGCTGATCCGCGGCGGGGAAGACACTTACCTGGAATTGAAGGTAAAGCTGTCGAATCCGGAAAGGATCGCGCAGGGCATCGTGGCGCTTGCAAATACGAACGGCGGGACGATCATTTTTGGGGTAAATGACCAACTGCGGATAGAAGGGGTCGCCAATCCTGAGGGCGTTCAGGCGGAGCTTGCACGGATCTGCCGTGAGGACATCGTCCCGGCGATCGTGCCGATGATCGACAGCATCGCGTTTGACAGCGGAAAGCGGGTGATCGCTATAGACATCGACGCGCGTAAGCGACCCTATAGAACGCGGGACGGGCGGTTCTATATGCGATTCGGAGCGGAGAAACGCGAGGTCTCGCGTGAGCAGCTTTCGATGTGGCTGGATGAGATAAGGCCTCTGGGGTATGAGAATATTCCGCTGTTCACGGGCGTAGAGAGCGATTTTGACGACGGGCTGCTGTGGAGCTTTGCACGAGGATTTGAGGACATAAATTCGCTATCGGCTCAGTACAGCACGATGGAGTTTTTGAAGAAGGACCTCTTGATGGCGGTGGGGAACTCGGATGAGTTTTTCCCGACGGTCG
>DATHVL010000099.1:0-2788 GCA_035461325.1 Pyrinomonadaceae bacterium | reverse complement strand
GGGCTCGTTCGCGGGCTCAGCCGGCCGCTTTTCCGAAATCAGCCGGATAGTGGATCAACTCGATTATTTGGCCACCAACCCCTTTTGTATAGAAGGACGAGGTTCCGTCCCGGTGCGGCTTTATCGGCCGCCCCTCTTTTTCTGCTGCTTTTTCAAGTTCCTCGAGCGAATCGACACGCATTGCTATATGCGGCGGATGTTTGGAATCCGGCGGCAACAGCGCGATCCCAAATCCTTTTGGGTCACGGACGATCGCCCAATCTTCATATAGCGTCTCAACACTAAACCCTAACCGTTCATACTCGGCCACATCTTTGGCCAGGTCGTCGCTCTTTACCGCGATGTGGTCAACATAACCGCTGAATCTGAAGTCCGACATATTGCACCTCTCAACCTAATTCTATCAAACTGCGGCCCGCCGGCCGTGCCGCTGGGTGGATCGAAGTCACTGCCAATCTGCTAATATATTGTTGCTTCGGCTTATCGCGAAATTTATTATCAAGATGATGAGACTGACCCTGTTCTTTTTAGCTCTGATCGCAGCGACGGGCTGCGGCACTCCGGCGGCTAACAACGGAAACCGTATTGCCGCAGAAATATCGCCCACACCCAATGTGCTTGAATACACCTATGAGGTAGTCAACAAGTTCCCGCATGACCCCGCGGCTTTCACCCAGGGTCTCACATACCACGACGGCTTTCTCTACGAAGGCACCGGCGGCAAGGAAGGTAACGATCATTACTCCTGGCTTCGCAAGGTCGATCTGACGACTGGCAAAGTGTTGCAGCAGCACGATCTTTCGCGCCAGTATTTCGGCGAGGGCATCGCAATACTCAACGACAAGATCTATCAATTAACATGGCGTGAGGGGACCGCTTTTGTCTATAACCTCATTGACTTCAAGCCCGCGGGCGAGTTTCGCTATTCCGGCGAAGGTTGGGGCATCACCCATGACGGGACGAACCTTTATATGAGCGACGGCACTCACGTGCTTCGCGTTGTCGAGCCCGATTCCTTTAAGACGATCCGGACGATAGTTGTCAACGATGAGCGCGGACGCCCGCTGGTTGACCTTAACGAACTCGAGTGGGTCAAGGGCGAGATATGGGCCAACGTCTGGCAATCCGATTCGATCTATCGGATCGATCCCTCGAACGGAAAGCTGCTCGGCAAGATCGATCTCAAGGGCATCGCGATCGAGGCCCGCAAAGCCGGGCGAAAAGCAGAGGTGCTGAACGGCATCGCCTATGACGAGGCTGGCGATCGAATATTTGTGACCGGCAAATTCTGGCCGACACTTTACGAGATCCGCGTGGTTCCCAAACAATAATGTCCGCCTACCAAGAGCAATTCATGCTGCGTGCCATCGAACTCGCCCGGAGCGGCATGGAGGCAAACGCGGGAGGCCCTTTCGGATCCGTCGTCGTTAATAACGGCAGGATCGTCGGCGAGGGCAATAACCGGGTGACCTCTACGAACGACCCCACCGCTCACGCCGAGATCGTTGCGATAAGGGAGGCTTGCCGGCATCTTGACACTTTTGAACTCGCCGGCAGCGTCATCTACGCTTCGTGCGAACCCTGTCCTATGTGCCTGGCCGCGATCTATTGGTCCCGCGCCGAGCGCATCTACATCGCTTGCGACAGAAACGATGCTGCACGGGCCGGCTTTGATGACGCGTATATTTACAACGAACTTTCTGCCGATCCCGCAACGCGACGCGTGCCGATCGAACAGCGCAGCCGCGACGCCGGTATAGCAGTGTTCGAGGAGTGGATCCGCAAACCCGACAAGGTCGAGTACTAGATCGCTGTGTCAAACATTTATCTGCTCATCCTGATCGCGTTGGTGCTGGGGGCCGTACTGCCCACGCAAGTCGCTATAAACACACGGCTTGCAGTCGCGGTCGAGAGCCCCTTGATCTCTGCTTTTATTTCGTTCCTGGTTGGAACCATCGCACTCCTCTCTTACATCCTGATCGCGGGGATTCCGCTGTCGCACGCTGCAGGAGTGCGTCATGCCCCGCCCATCGCGTGGACCGGCGGCCTGATCGGTGCGTTCTACGTGGCGATGTCGATAGTTCTTTTGCCGAAGTTGGGCGTCGCACTGACCATCAGCCTGATCATTGCCGGCCAGATGATCATGAGCCTGGTCATCGATCACTTCGGGCTGTTCGGCGTACCGATCCGTGAAATGTCTTTTCTAAGGGTGGCGGGTGTTTTGTTGATCGTTTTGGGCGTTGTGATGATCCGAAAGTTTTAGCCGAAGTATGTTGAGACGATGTTGGCGACCCTTGCACTAACCTCCTCGATCGGACCGTCTGCCTGGACCACCTTGAATCTTCCGGGCTCTCGCTCCCCAATGGTCAAATACTCTTCGCGAACCCGCTCATAGAACTCTGCGGATTCCTGATCCATTCGATTGCCCTTTTGGTCGCGCCCGCGCGTCCGAGCAAGCGCTGTTTCGATCGGGACATCAAAGAAAAGCGTCAGGTCGGGCCGAAGGCCGCCTGTTGCTAGCTCGATGACTTTTTGAATAGTGGTGTCAGAGAAACCCCTTCCGGAGCCTTGGTACGCAACGGTCGCATCCGAGTAGCGATCTGAGATCACGGTTCGGCCGGCTTCGAGGGCAGGCTTGATGAGATATTCTACGTGTTGTGCCCGGTCGGCGGCGAAGAGGAGCAGTTCGGCGAGCGGTGTAACGGTCTCTTCCGATTCGAGAAAGACTTCTCTGAGCTTGCGTCCGAGCGTTGTACCGCCCGGCTCACGTGTGGTCAGCACATCTATA
>DATHVL010000098.1:0-9286 GCA_035461325.1 Pyrinomonadaceae bacterium | reverse complement strand
CTCCAATACGGCCGAAAAAAACGGGATCACCTTACTACTAAATCGTTCCCGGATCTTGTTGCCGTGATCGCCGTCTTTGTAGATCTCGAATGCGTGCGGAATATCGCGTTTTGAAAGCTCTGCCGAAACCATCGGGGTCGTCGTACGGATGTGCGTGAACTCCTCAAACTCCCCGACATCCAAAAATATTCCTCTCAAGCTTAATAGATTTACGCGGTATTGCTCGATCAGATAGAGCGGCATCTTGGATCGGTAGATGGAATATGCCGGTTCGTTCCGCGACAGCAAAGGCCCGATCTGACTGAAAGGATGATCAACGTACATTGGGGCCTTTTGCGGGTTCGGCGAGAACGCAGCAGAAATTGCCGTCATTGCGGCGACAAAGAAATCGTCGAACGATTCGGGCTCTCTTGAAAAGATGTCACGCGAGTTGACCCCCGCCGCTTTTACCCAGGCGGGGTTCTCACCGGAGAGGTCGCCTTCGAGACCCATACAGCAAGGGCTGAGTGCATAGACGGTGCCAAAGACCTTCGGGTGCTTCATGGCAAGCATGAACGCCCCGTAACCGCCCATGGAGTGGCCCGCGATGCCGCGGCTCGCAGGCTTGGCGAGCGTGCGAAACCGTCCGTCGATGTAGGCGACGAGGTCGCGGTAAATGTAGTCTTCCCAATTTCCGCCCACCGCGGAGTTGGCGTAAAAGCTGCCAAGATAAGAATTCTTACCATTCGGAACCACAACGATCATTTCAGCAGCGACACCCTTTGCGATCAATGTGTCCATCTCAGACTGCAAGCTTAACCCCTGGTAACCGCCCTTAAGCCATGCGTCGGGACCCGACGCATAACCGTGCAGCAGATATAGCGTCGGGTAACGTTTCCCGGCTTGCGCTTTGTAGCTCGGCGGCAGATATACGAATACTTGCTGCGTTGCGGGATCCCCGAGAAGATTCCCTGAAAGAGACGGAGCCGCCATCTTAGTATCTTCGAGAGAACTCGTCGCAGCAGGGCCCGTCGCTTGGCCGAGCATTGAGGCAGCAAAGCAAAGCTGCAGCACTATCGCTACGCATAAACGCATGAATTTTTCTCGTGATCCTTTCATAGTATTAGATGATCTCCTGACCAAACGTGATGCGATGCCCGTCGGGTGTCCCTACGCCGAACTCCCTAAGCCCCCAAGGCTTATCTTCGAGTCGAGAAATAATTTCCGCGCCGCGTTCGCCGAGGTCTGAATATAGAGCATCGATATTCTCGACGAGTACATGTGCGAAATAGGAATGGTCGCCGGTCTCGCGTGCCCACAATGCATCTGAGCATTCGCCGAGCATTACCTTGAAATCGCCGAGCGACAGGAATTCCCAACCCGGCGCAACAAAATCCAACACGAAGCCTAGACTGTCCTTGAAATAGGCTGCAGAAATCCGAAGATCTTTGACGGCAAGGACGTGGCGGGTTTGTATGACGGTTTTTTCCATCTACTTAAGCAGTGCTCTGAAAACACAGGTGATAGCCGTCCGGGTCGGTGAGAGATAATTGCTTCATTCCGTAGGACGTGACTGACGGGGGCTGTAGGTCTAAGCCTTTCGCTTTAAGATATTTATACACTCCTTCCAAGTCATCGCATCCAAGAAACAAACAGGTGTCCTTATGCCACTTAACCCGTTCGTTGGGAGGAGCAGCGGGACCGCAGCCCGGCTCGTATTGATCATTCAGCATCAAGTGCGTTCCATCCTTCGTGATCCATACCCAACTAGAATCATCGGCATTTCCGGAATCCATATTTACCGTAAAGCCGAGGATGTCACGATAGAACTTCAACGACCGAGACATGTCGAAAACCTGGATCAACGGTGTCAAGTAACTTATTTGTATCGACATGACGGCGATTTTACTCGTCTTTGCCGGAATCTGGCAAGAACTCGCCAAGAAGGTTTCGCTCCATCCCGTTGCCCCAACCGCAGCCATGATCGCTGGTGACCCGGGCGGCTGCGGCATCACTTATAGGGTGAGGGGGAAATGAGAGCAATTTGAGGATCGATCCGGGGCGGAGATGTTCACTTGCCCATGTTAGCGGGGAACTGCCGTGGGCATCTAGGGCTTCCCGGTCGGCACCGTGCTCTAAGAGATAGGAGATCATTTCTGCGTCGCCGTATGCCGCGGCACGGTGGAGCGGTGTCTCACCCTTTGTCCGGACGTCACGCATAAATGCGCCCGTTTCTACTCCAGGCGTCGTTCTTGCATTGACGTCCGCTCCGTTCTCGACGAGAACTTTGATGACGTTTAGATAATGGGGACGGCCGGCCTTGCAGAGTGCGTTGTGGAGCGGAGTTTCGCCGGTATCGGGCAAGGCAGCGTTTACATCCGCACCGTGCTTGATCAAAAGATCCGCGACCTTCCAATGACCGGAGAATGCGGCATTGCCAAGCTCGCGATCCAGATCTATCCCGGTGAGATCGCCGCCGGCGGCCAACACAGCTTTTATCGCGGTAACATCGCCGTAATAGACGAACCACTGTAAAGGGTTAACCTCGCCTTCGCTAAGCACCTCCCGCCATTCCGGCAGACTCAAGAGCTCGAACACAAGGTCAGTTCGTCCGCGGCTTATTCGATCGAGTATCGTTGACCTGTCCATGGTCGGCCTTGTCTACGCACGGCCAGCAGGCACGGGAGATGCTGGCCGTTAATTCCGGTTCATTAAGGGCAAGTGGACCGTAAAAGTAGCCCCCTTGCCCTCGCCGTCGCTGTCGACACCGACGGTGCCGTCATGCTTTTCGACCAGATATCGGACGATGGCAAGTCCGAGGCCCAATCCACCTTTCCGGTTCGTGGTGGCGTTGTGTGCCTGTTTGTATCGGTCAAAAACCTGCGGAAGAAACTCTTTGCTTATGCCGACCCCGGTGTCTGCCACCTGCAAGCGGGCCTTTCCGTCCTCCTTTTCGAGCAGAACGGAGACCGTGCCGCCTTCAGGCGTGAATTTGACCGCATTGGAAAGCAGATTGTTGACTATTTGCTGTATTCGTTCCGGGTCGCCCGAGACGATGCCGATCTCCTTATCGATATCGGTCTTCACCTCGATGGATTTTGCATCTGCTGTCGGCTGGATCCCGTCGATCGCGGCCTCGACAAGGGGCCCGAGATCGACATCGGCGCGGGCAAGGCTCAACTGGCCGTTGACGATGCGGGTGACGTCGAGGAGGTCATCGACAAACTTCGTCTGCATCAGGGCGCTGCGTTCGATCGCATCTACGGCACGAACGAAAATATCGTCGTTATCCTTGTTTGTACGCAGAAGCCTGGCCCAGCCAAGCATTGCATTAAGCGGTGTGCGTAGTTCGTGAGAAAGAACCGCGAGAAAGTCGTCCTTGGCGCGGTTTGCTGCCTCGGCCTGAACCCGCGCCTCTTGCTCACGAATGTGGTTTATCCGTTCGTTCTCGAGCAGACGCTGCTGTATCGCATAACGAACCGACCGTTCAAGCGCTGCCGGACTGATTTGGCCCTTGACGAGGTAATCTGACGCTCCGGCGATGGTGGCCATGCGGTCTACTTCAAGATCACCTTGGCCGGTCAGCAGGATCATGGGGCAATTAAATCCGCGCGAGCGCAGTTCCGACATCAACTCGATCCCGTCGTGTTCACCGAGACGATAGTCCAGCAGGCAAATATCGTAGCAATCGGGGGTTTCAAGCTTTAGAGCGTCGTCGAACGAGCGCACCCACTCGAGCTCATACCCGTCGCCGGCTATCTCTTCAAAAAGATCTTTGGCTAAAAGGTAATCGTCCTCATCATCCTCGACGAGCAGGACCTTTACAGGTTTTTCTCCCCTTTGATATATCATGCGTTCGACGAAATCTTAATCGGGAAGTTCCACGAATTCAACCCAATAATCTCCCAGTGCCCTCATAAGCTCCACGAGGCGGTCAAATGTGACGGGCTTCGTGATGAAGGAACTAGCTCCAAAATCGTAACTGCGGAAAATATCTTCCTCAGCCTTTGACGTGGTCATGACGACGATCGGGATCCGGCGAAGATCAGGATCGCTCTTGATCTCCTTAAGAGCCTCACGGCCGTCTTTCTTTGGCATATTCAGATCAAGCAGAATAAGTCCCGGACGCGGGGCATCCGCCTCATCCGTAAATCGTCCGCGCCGTTTGAGGTAATCCATCAATTCCTCGCCGTCCTCGACAAACTTCAGTTCGTTTAGAACGCGGCTCTCGGCCAACGCATCTTTCGTAAGCATGCGGTCATCCGCATCGTCGTCAGCCATCAGAATAACTATGGGCTGTCCCAGCTTTTTCATCATTTAGTCTCCTTTCAAATTTCGGCGTCCTCGTCGTCGTGCGCGACAGGTACGGTCGCGATAAACGTTGAACCTTTCCCCGGAACGCTTGTCGCGGTGAGCGAGCCGCCGTGGCGTTCCACTATCTTTCGGCAGACGGCCAGTCCGATACCGGTACCTTCATACTGTCCGCGTCCGTGCAGACGCTGGAAAGGCGTAAATATTCGATCTAGGTATTTTTCGTCAAAACCGATGCCGTTGTCTTCCACAGTAATTCGGGCCATTTGCCTGTCCGGAGTGCCTTCGCCGTTATGGGCCCGTTCGGTGGAGGGTTCACTCTTTATTATAACAACCGGTTCGACTCCGTCGCGATGAAATTTTAACGCATTGGCGATCAGGTTCTGGAATAATTGCCGCATCTGCAGCGGATCGGCGTCGATCACGGGCAGTTGTCCGATCTCTACCCGCCCGCCGGTACTTTGGATGAGTGTTTCAAGGTCGTCGATAACCGCCTCGCAGACCTGGCGAAGATCCGTTTGCACAAAAGGCTGAGCCTTTGTGGTGACGCGTGAAAATGTCAGCAGATCATTGATAAGAGTATGCATTCGTCCCGCGGCGCTTTGCATGCGATTTAGGTAATCAAGGCCGCGTTCGTCGAATTTGGGACCCTGCAGCGAGCGGAGGCGGTCGCCAAACGCCTGGATCTTGCGGAGCGGTTCCTGTAGATCGTGTGAAGCCACATACGCAAAATCCTGCAGTTCGCGATTGCTCCGCTCCAGTTCGGTATTGGCCGAATTTAGCTCGGCCGTCCGTTCCAGTACTCGCTGTTCGAGCTGTTCGTGGGCGGCACGGAGTTCTTCCTCGGCTTTCTGCCGTGCGGCCAGATCGCGTTTGAGCAGGAAGTATACCGCGACCAGGAGCAGGAGAACGGCAAGATTTGCCGCAATAAATGTAAGGATCGAATTACGGCTGCTGGCCGCGGATTCCGCTACACGGGTTTCAAGCCGCCGTTCCTCGGCATTCTCGAATTCCTCAACCAGCACCCGGATACGGTCCATTTGCTCGCGTCCCTTGCCCAGATATCCAGACCGGGCAACCGCAACCAAACCTTCTGAGCGATAAAGTTCGATGACCAGGGCGAGCGTCCGAAGCCGGGTGACAACGGCCTCTTCGATAACGGGGATCCGCTCGAGCTGACGTGGATCGTCAACTTTCAGTTCCCTCAATTCTATGACCAACCCTTCGATTCGGCTAAGGGCTACATTATACGGGCCCAGAAATTCCTCATTGCCGGTTAGGAGATAGCCTCTTTGCCCTGTCTCTGCGTCTTTGATCACGGAAAACAGGCTCTCAATATCCTTGATCGCCTCCTGGGTTTCTAGGACCCGCTGGTTATTTTGGACAAGTGTATTAGCAGCCCGAAACGAGATCACAGCGTTGCCCATTGTGAAGATAAGCGCAGCAATGAAACCTAGGAGGAGGGTGGATCCGGCTCGTTGGGACATAAAGGAGTATTTTCGCAGACGGCAACCAAGATTTCCACACGCCACAGGGTAAATGTCACCAGACGAGCGGGGAATTAATCCATCAGCGGCCAAATCGAAGGGCTGACCTCGCTCGCGCCTGGGCAGCAACCTCTTCACGGTCGCGAGGGGGCGACGAGGTTACGAGGCTATTCAGCATTTCTTGCGCCGCGGCGGCGACGCGTTCCACGGCGAGATCGAACGCCTCCTCATTGGCACGCGACGGCTTGTTCATTCCGGAAAGTTTGCGGACAAACTGTAACGCAGACGCGTTGACCTCATCGGTGGTGGCCGGCGGCTCGAAGTTAAAGAGGGTCTTGATATTTCGGCACATAACGACATTTAATCGCATTTGCCGGGCTAAAATCCAGCTCTCGCTGATAAAGGGATAGAAGTGCGGCTGGTCAAGCCAGAGGCTGCCGAGACCCGGTCTCCGGCAGCCTACGGTCAGGTTCGATCTCGACCGATGAATTTGCGGCGATCTCTGCGAGCATTGCATCTACTCGAATCTGGTTCCTTCAAATGTGGGGCAGACCATTCCAACCTCGTTCCCGGCGATATCATAGAATTGAGCAACTCCATATCCGCTATAAACCCCATTAGTAATGTTGATGCTGTTTCTAATTACGACCCATCCGATATAATTTCCGGCGGCGTCGAACCTGAACATCTTCACTGTCATCAAGTAGTCGTCCTTTCGAACATGTTCCCAAATGGTCATATGGGCGGAATAACTGGCCGGATTCGTAGCCGGCACAACTTGTCCTGTTCCACCGAGTTCGTATTTGTGCATTGCGGGAAAGGATGAGATAGGTTCTTCGGTGATGCAGTTGCGGCCTGTAACTTGGACGTCCCAAACACCTACGATCCTGCTATGTATGGCATTCGAGTGTGGATCACGTCCAACAAACTCATCTTGCCCAAATGCACCATTTTGTATACCCGGGGCCAACGTAAGCAGCATCAATGCCAAGCCGATACTCAAGAATTTTTCTTTAGTGTTTTTCATTGTATTTCTTCTCCTTTGCTTCACTTGCTTTCTCGATTGAGCGGGCGAAAAAACCATTGCTGAAAAAAATCTTTACTTTATCTGCTAGGTCACAATAGAATGCGTTGAACTGAACTGTTTTCGGCATCTATGATTGTCCGCTCCGCACGGAACATACAGGAGTGGAACCGATGTGTCTTTGAATTTTTGTGTAATTTTTCCGAAGTTTAATCTTAAGATGGATAAACCATCAAGACAGAAGAGTTACGAGTTTGCCGATTTTCGGGTCGATGCCGATAACCGAATGCTTTACCGCCGCGGCAAAGAGATCCAACTTGCCCCGAAAGCCGTCGAAACCCTCCTCGCCCTAATCGAACGCCGCGGTGAGATCGTGAGCAAGGGCACACTTATCGATGCCGTTTGGCCCGAAACGGTGGTTGAAGAGTCTAACCTTTTCCTATACCTTTCGGTGCTCCGAAAAACGCTTGGAAAACAAACTAATGGCGATCAGTGGATCGAAACTCTTCGCCGCAGAGGCTACCGCTTCAACGGGGACATTCGCCTGATCGAAACACCGGCGGAAGGCAACGCCCACACCGGGCATGACCTCGAGGCCTTAGTATCTGATCCAGTTCCGTCGTTCTCTCCGCCTGAAGAAAGGGCCGAGCTGCTCGATTCCGGTGTCAAGGGAGCCGAAAGAGAGAGCCGATCGAGCCGTCCGGCCCGACCTCGACCATGGCTATGGGGCATCCCGGCCGCCGTCGCGCTAGTGGCGGTGCTTGCATTTACGTTTCAGTATTTCGCCCCTCGGCCGCCTATTACGTCAGTTGCCGTGCTGCCGTTCGCAAATGAAAGCGGCGATCCCGAACTCGACTATCTTGCAGCGTCGATGACAAGTACACTGATCGGAAAACTTGCCATACTGCCTAACTTTCAGGTCAAGTCGAAAGCTGCTGTGTATGGCCGCTACAAAGGTGCAAACATCCATCCGAAAGAAGTTGGCCAGGCCCTCGGCGTTCGTGCTGTTCTTTTCGGAAGGCTGACGAAGCGTGAAAATGACACCGCACTCAACCTTGAGCTGGTTGATACAGAGACTGAGAACAGTTTATGGAATCATACGTATAGCAGAGAATTCGCTAATCTGGCAGCGATCGACGGTAGGGTTGCCCGAGACATCGCTCGCGAGCTCAACATCGACCTTTCCCCCGAACTCGAGCGTAGATTGGGTCGGAACTACACGACGAATGCAGAGGCGTACCGGTTATATTCGAAAGGCCGAGTTCACCTACGTCGCCTGACGCGGCAAGAGGTGGAGATCGCGATCGAGCATATGAAGAAGGCGATCGAGATCGATCCGACATATGCTCTGGCTTATGCAGGTTTGGCCGAGTCCTATCGTTCGCTTTGCGTTGGTGCCGAGGTGGATCCGCGGGAGTCGTGCCATTTGTCGAAAGAGGCCGCGCTTAAAGCGATCGAGATCGACAACGGACTCGCGGAGGGTCACGCGGCACTGGCGTACATGAAGATCTTTTATGATTGGGATTTCAAAGAAGCAGAGAAACTAATTTTACGGGCCCTCGAGCTTGATCCGAATAGTGCACAGGCTCATTTTGCTTACGGAGAACTTGTATCAAGAATCGTCGGCATGGAAGCGTCCTTCCCTCACCGAGAACGAGCAAGGGAACTAGAACCGTTGTCGCCAATGCTAAACGCGTTCAGTGCCGGGGTAGACCGCGACCCCAACCAGGCTCTTGAACGAGTGCGAATCGCTATCGAGATCGATCCGAATTTCTACGCTTCTTATGTGTTCGCTGGGGGCATTTATCGCAGAAACAAAATGAACGCGGAGGCGTTTGAGGCATTCAGAATGGCAAAGAAGCTAGCGCCCGAGCAAACCTGGTCTGATGCTATTGGGCTTGTGCCACTGCTTGTCGAAACCGGAAGGCGCGAAGAAGCGCAGCAGATCCTTGACGAAATGCTTTTGCTTTCCAAAACGCGTTCCGTCTCGCCCGGCAACATCGCGATGGCTTACAAAGCACTGGGCCGAAAGAACGAGGCGTTCGACTGGCTCGAGAAGGCCTATCAACTACGAGATCCGAGGATCGCGATGATAAAGACCTTGCCGATCTGGCAAGACATGCATAGCGAGCCTCGGTTTCAGGACCTCCTGCGTCGCGTCGGGTTCTGAATCGAGGCTCCGGACATCCTGAAAAAGGCCTCAATTCGTTGCAGCTTTTAGTCCCTCGTTCGAAAGACGCCGATTTGGATATCGCTTGAGCGCGTTTCGAAAGGCGATCGCAGCATCCTCCTTCCGGCCGAGCGCGATCAGCATCTCACCTGCTGCTTCCCAGGCCGGCTTAACTATAGCGGGCGGCCCATACTCAAAAACCAGGCGATCTTCGGTTTCGGCGGCGGTCATCATATTTCCCACCCCGTCATCACGTTGGCCCGACGCAAACTCGATCGCAGCGCTTAACATTTTCTCGATCACCGAAATCGTGTC
>DATHVL010000097.1:0-6234 GCA_035461325.1 Pyrinomonadaceae bacterium | reverse complement strand
CGCAGGCCGTGAAGCCTGGCGACATAGAGAAACTCGACGTCAAAGCCGAAGCGGTCAATCGTCATCATCCCGAGCAGCGGACGGAACTTGTCCATGTTAAAGGCCTTGAAGCCGCATTGCGTGTCCCAGAAGGGCATTCCGGTCATCATCCGGACCACGAGGTTGAACACCTTGCCGCCTTGTTCCCGACGCCAGGGTTGATGCGTGCCGATCAGAGAACGGTCGAGTGCACGGGAGCCGAAGGTCAGGTCATACTCGCCCGCGCGGATGGGATCGACAAGCTTCGGCAACTCTTCAATAGGGGTCGAAAGGTCTGCGTCGGAGAAAAGAGCGATCGAACCCTTTGCGGCTTCCAGCCCGGTTTTGACCGCGAATCCCTTGCCGCGATTTGCCCCATAGGTCAAAACGTCCGATCCGAGGGCGGGGAACTCGGCCAATGCACGGCGGGCGGCCTCGACGGTCGCGTCGCTTGAACCGTCATCCACCACCAAAACCTCGGCCGGCGAACCGTTTTCGAGCAGGTAGCGGCAGATCGTTCTAAGGGTCTCGCCAAGGCGGTCTTCCTCGTTAAACGCGGGGATAATGACTGAAAGCTCGGGTGCCATAGAAAAAGGTAAATGTTACGGTTTTGACTGCTTAATGTAAATTCGGGAAGCGGGCGCCGAAGCGTTTATTTGCAGGGGCGAGCGGACCGGTCCGGGCAAATGGCCTTACAACCAATCGCTCACTAGTGCCAACTAATTTATGCTATAGTTCAAAAAGGCTGGTCCAATAATGTTCAATCGAAGTTTTTTAATTAGCGCACTAGTAATTATCGGGCTCGGAGCCCTGATCGGCGGGGTGTTCGGCAAGCTTCCGTCCGCCATTTCGGCTGACACGTCGGTCACACGGCAAAAGGTCGTCGCCGACTACCGCGATGCACTTGATGTGATCGAGAAGAACTACGGCGGAAAGGTGGATCACGAGCGGATATCGGACGCGTCGATCCAGAGCATGCTTTGGACGCTGGACCCGCACTCACAATTTTTTACCCGCGACGAATTTCGCAAGCTTTACGAGGAGCAATCCTCGCAATTTTACGGCATCGGCGTTTCGATACTTCAGCATCGCGACGGCGTATATATTCAGTCGGTGATACCGGGAACGCCGGCCGATAAAGCAGGGTTGAATTACGGCGACCGCTTTCTGGAGGTTGACGGCAAGAATGCCACGGAATGGTCGAGCGCCGAGGTTTCGCAGAATGTCCGCGGCGAGCGTGGGACAAAGGTCAAGCTAAAGATCGGACGGGCGGCATCATCGACACCGGTCGAGCTTGAGATAACGCGTGACGGCGTGCCGCTGCCCTCGATCCGCAATTATTTCATGCTGCCCGGCGGTGTGGGCTATGTCGGAATGGTGGGCGGTTTTCAGGAAACGACCGCGGCAGAGCTTGACGAGGCCGTCAGCCGTCTTAGGGCGCAGGGGATGACGAGCCTACTGCTCGATGTACGCGGCAATCCCGGCGGATTGCTTCCGCAGGCTATAGAAGTTGTGAGCCGGTTCATACCGAGCGGACAGACGGTCGTGTCGGTCAAGGGACGCTCACGTTACGGGACGACCGAAGCATTGCGTACGCGGGGAGGCGGCACACTAGACCTGCCGCTGGTCGTGATGATCAATGGCGGATCGGCGTCGGCTTCGGAGATCGTAGCAGGTGCGGTACAAGATTACGGCCGGGGGCTGATCGTCGGCAGCGACAGCTTTGGCAAGGGCCTGGTGCAGCGGGTATTTCCGCTGCCTTACGGAACGGGGCTGACGCTGACGACCGCGCGCTTTTATACGCCGTTCGGACGGTCGCTGCAGAGGGATTACTCGAACGGCTCGATCTATGAATATTTTACGAACGGAGGTGCGGACGACGGCAGCGGTGCTCCGAAGCCCAAACCCGCCGGGGTCCCGGTGAAGCTTCCGGACGGCAGAACGCTGATCGGCGGACGGGGGATCGAACCGGACATTGCCGTGAGCGCACAGGAATTTAATGCGGCAAGGGTCAGGCTTGTCGATGCCACTTTTTACTTTGTGCGGGATCTGGTTGCGGGAAAGATCGCCGGACTTGAAAATTATAAGGTCCAGCGGCAGTCCCAACAGCTAACCGTCGCACCGGGCGAGTTCGAAGTGAACGATCGTTTGTTTGAGGCGTTTAAGGCACATGCACTTGCGAATAAGGAAAATGCAGTGTCGCTCGATAACATCAATGCTGACCTTGATTTCGTGAAGACCAGGATCCGGATGGAGATCGCGACCGCGAACTATTCGAATGAGGCGGGCGTTCAGGTGCTGCTTGAGGCCGACCCGCAGATCCGCAAGGCATTGGAATCAATGCCCGCGGCAAGAACGATGGCCGAAAAGTACATCGCGGCGAACTGATCTTGAGATCGCTTTCGGGGTTCTTAGGACGAACTTACAGAGGTTCGTCCTTTTAATTTATTCGCGGTGCGTCGGGCATTTTAGCCGAAACTTCGGGCTTAGAGTAAAATGGGGAATCAGGCGGCGGCGACCTGCAATTTATGTATGACCAGATCGGAATATTAACCGGCGGCGGTGACGCACCCGGCCTAAATGCCGTGATCAGGGCGGTTGTCAGGACCGCCATCGGCGAATTCGGGATGAAGGTCGTCGGCATCGAGGACAGTTTCGAAGGCATTCTCGGGCAGACGCAGACCGTAAAGCTCGATTATAAAAGCGTGAGCGGAATCTTGCCTCGGGGAGGCACGATCCTCGGAACCCGGAACAGGGGCAGCTTTGTGCAGATGGTTGACGGCAAGCCGCACTTTCCGGAAGTCCCGATCGCGGAGGCTCTTGCGAATTTAGATATTTTGGGGATCGAGGCCCTTATCGTGCTGGGCGGCGAGGGAACATTAGCGATCGCGGAGCAATTTCACAAACGGGGCTTTCCGGTTATCGGAGTTCCGAAGACGATCGACAACGATTTGGCTGCAACCGAACTGACGTTCGGCTTTATGACGGCGATCGACATCGCGACGGAAGCGCTTGACCGGCTCCATACAACGGCGGCGTCGCATGACCGCGTGATGATACTCGAGGTGATGGGACGCAATACGGGATGGATCGCGCTGCATGCGGGGTTGGCGGGAAGCGCTGACATAATTCTGATACCGGAGATCCCGTTTTCGTTCGACTCGTTGATCAGAAAGGTAAACGAACGCGAAAAGTCGGGCTCTCGATTCACCAATATCGTCGTCGCCGAGGGAGCGACCGAGGTTGGCGGTGCAGAGATGTACATAGATAAGGAACAGCTTCGGCTGGGAGGCGTGGGCGATTTCGTCAGGCAGCGAGTCGAGGACATGACCGACAAGGAAGCCAGATGCGTGGTGCTTGGGCACTTGCAGCGCGGCGGCAGCCCAAACGCCTTTGACCGAATGCTCGGGACAAATTTTGGAGCTTGTGCGGTCAGGGCCCTGGCCAGCGGTAAGAGGGGTGAGATGGTCGCTCTTAAGGGCGCTGAAACGGTCACCGTGCCGATAGCTGAAGCATGCGCAAATATAAAGACGGTTCCGATCGATGGACAGCTGATCAGAACAGCGCGGGATATAGGGATCTCATTCGCGGCGCCGCGAGAGGCGGATCTGTAGAGAGCATTTGAATTATGGACGAAATACGTAAGAAATTGCAGAATGAGCTGGACTCGCTCGAGGATGAGCTGCACAGTCATCTCCCGAAAGAGATCCAGAAAGCACGGGAATTCGGCGACCTAAGGGAGAATGCCGAATATAAGGCGGCGATGGAGCGGCAGTCGATGGTGCAGGCACGGATAATGCAGCTGAGGCAGCGGCTTAGCGAGGTCGAATCGATCGACCTTTCACAGCTGCCGTCGGACCGCGTCGCCTACGGCTCGCGGGTGGTGCTGTTCGAAATTGAAAAAGAGGAAAAGGTCACCTATAAGCTTGTGACCTCAGAAGAAAGCGATCCCGAAAACGGCCTGATATCGACCGTTTCTCCGATTGGCCAGGCCCTGATGGGCAAAGAGGAAGGAGACGAGATACGGGTTAAAACGCCGAACGGCTGGCGGGCATTTGAGATCAGCCGGCTCACGACCATACACGAGATCCAGGAGGATTGATTCACCGTCTGAAAATATGCTGGGAGCAAGCATCGGGCGAATTCCTGTCCGCATAATCGGGGCGATGGTCAACGGCTTGGTACGCCTCGGGGTGCCGCCGAACATCCTGACGGCGGTCGGCGTTTCGATCAACGTCCTTTGCGGGGTCGCATTCGGCATGGGGGAGTTCTTTTGGGCGGGGATCGTTCTGATCTTCGCGAACGTCTTTGACATGCTCGACGGCAATGTTGCCCGCCAGACGGGCAACGTGACGCGCTTCGGGGGGTTTTTGGATTCATCGCTCGACCGGCTTTCGGACATGGTGGCCTTTCTCGGTATCATGGTCTTTTATGCGTCGAATACCCCGCAGCATTCGCTGGTAAATGTGATATTGGCGGGAGTTGCGATGATGGCGTCGGTGATGGTCAGCTATACGACCGCACGATCAGAGGCGTTGGGCGTGAAGGCAAACGTCGGGTTCCTGCAGCGGCCGGAGCGTATAGTGCTGTTGATAATCGGTGCACTATCGACGTGGGATTGGGAATCGGGACATTTTCTGGCAAACCGAATGCCGCAGGTCCTGTGGGTGCTTGCGATCGGCTCGATGTGGACGATGATCCATAGAATGTATTTTATTTGGCTGGAACTGACGGAGCTGGACCTGAACAAGGCGGAGAAGTGATGGAGGGATTGGCGCTGTGGATCTGGGAGTCGGTGACGTGGGGCCGCGTGTTGGCGGGCGTCGGGCTCTTTGCTTTGTCGATGATCATAAGCACGATCATAATGACGATCGTTATCGTGAAGATCCCGGCCAATTATTTCAGCACACACTATCAAGCCGATTTCCGCCCCGACGATCCGTGGCTGAAACGTTGGGGCGCGACGATCGCCAAGAACATCATCGGGGCATTGATGGTGCTGGCCGGCATCGTGATGCTCTTCGGCCCGGGACAGGGCCTATTGACGATCTTGATAGGGTTGATCCTTATGGACATTCCGGGCAAGCGTCCGTTCGAAGCCAGGATCATACAGAAGCCCCCGGTGTTGAGCGCGGTCAACCGGCTGCGTGAAAAATTTGGGAAGCCGCCCTTGGTGATGGACTGAAAATGGGACTTTTCAAGCTGTTTCGGCGAAAGGAAAAGATCGATCATGAGGCGGAGCGCCGCCGCCTCCTGATGACGCACGGTCGGATCACGGACGGCCGGATCATCGATTGCGAGCAGCGGCCCGACGGGCGCGAGGTCATATTCTACGTTTATTGCCTCAACGGGGTGGATTTTGAGTCTTCGGAATTGCTGACGGTTGAACAGCAGAGTGACCGTTTGAAATACGCTCCCGGGGCGAAGATCGGCGTTCGCTACGACCCTAAGAATCAGGGCAATTCGATGCTCGACTGATCCGGCTCGCGTCTTCGTATTCCTATGTTCAAAAAAATACTGATAGCCAACCGGGGCGAGATCGCCTGCCGAGTGATCCGTGCCTGCAGGGAATTGAAGATCCCCGCGGTCGCTGTTTATTCAGAGGCCGACGGCGACGCGCTGCACGTGCGGATGGCGGACGAGGCATATCTGATCGGGCCGGCAGCGTCCGCCGAAAGCTATCTTCGCGGGGATAAGATCATCGAGACAGCGAAAAGGGCGGGGGCAGATGCGATACATCCCGGTTACGGATTTCTTTCAGAAAATGCAGAGTTCGTGCAGCAGGTAACGGCTGCAGGTTTAACATTCATCGGGCCGCCGGCCGAGGCGATGGAGGCGATGGGCGGCAAGATGTCGGCCCGCAAGCTGGCGATCGAGGCCGATGTTCCGGTGGTGCCGGGCACGACGGAGGCCGTTCACTCATTTGAAGAGGCAGCCTCGACGGCGACGGATATCGGATACCCCGTGATGCTCAAGGCGTCCGCCGGCGGCGGCGGAAAGGGAATGCGGCTGGTGGCCGACGAAAGCGAGCTGCGGTCTGCAATCGAGAATGCTAAGGCCGAGGCACTGGCGAGTTTTGGCGACGACGCCGTCTATATAGAAAAGGCGGTGGTTCGGCCCCGGCATATCGAGATACAGGTTTTTTCCGACACCCATGGAAATCATGTCCACTTGGGCGAACGAGAATGTTCGATCCAGAGGCGGCATCAGAAAGTT
>DATHVL010000096.1:0-8559 GCA_035461325.1 Pyrinomonadaceae bacterium | reverse complement strand
GTTCATGGGACGCCCGATTTTACCCACGCGGCCCGGCGACTTAAGAGATTTTTTTTGGGCCGCTTGACAACGATTTATCTGAAATGTAAATCTAACGCTTTCAGGTTAGTAAGCACTTACTTTAGCAAAGGAGCTAATTTGGTAAACATCATCATGAATTGCGACCGCGGCGGTCGAATGAGCGGCGACGAACGCCGCGAACAGATCATTCATACCGCGGTCGAGGTCTTTTCAAAGCACGGGTTCAGCGGAACAACGACCAAAAGCATCGCGGAGGCGGCGGGCATTTCTGAGGCGATGGTATTCCGCCATTTCGCGAGCAAGGACGATCTCTATGAAGCGATATTGCACGACAAGCTGTGTGAGGGCGGCGACAAACAGTTTCCCTGGCTGGGCGACCCCGAACTCGAGGGAGCCATGGCGCGCGGCGATGATCACGAGGTCTTTTTCCAGCTTGCTGTACGCGCTTTGAATAAGCACCAAGCCGATAGCGGATTTATGCGCCTCATCTTTTACGCTGCACTCGAAGATCACGATATGTCAGAGCAGTTCGTGAAAAACTTTATGCGGCAGATCTACGAATTCATCGGCGGTTATATCGAGCGCCGTCAGAAAGACGGTGCGATGAGGAACGTGAATCCACGAATTATCGTAAGAGCGTTTATGGGGATGCTCATACACCACTCCCTTAATAACATCCTTTGGGATAAAAAGCGGACGCTTCTCGATATTTCAAACGAAGAGGCGGCCCGGAATTTTGCGGATGTCTTACTTAACGGAGTGCTGGCTGCGAACAGCTCTAAAGGTTAATGAACGGCTTCATAAAATAAATATTATCGACATGAGAGACCTAAAGATCTTCATAACTCTTCTAACAATCGTTGCGGGCTCTTTTGCCGCCGGCTGCGGCACATCGGCAAATTCTGCTGAGCCCCAGTCGAATAACGCCCCTGTCTCTGTGGAGGTGACCACGGCGCAGGCCGAGATCCGGCCGATCCCGTCGTATATAGAGGCAACCGGCAACTTGGCCAGTGACGAACAGACGGACGTTGCCCCGACGGTGGGCGGCAAGATCGTCGACGTCACCTTCGATATCGGAAGTTATGTTACCCAGGGCGATGTGCTCGTACGGCTAGACCCGCGAGATGCGAGTATTCGCCTTGAACAGGCTCGCGCGCAGGCCCAACAGCAGCGCGAGGCCGTTGCTCAAGCTGAGGCAAACGTCCAGCAGGCAATAGCCAGCCTTAGGCAGACCCAGGCCCGACTCGGAGTCGGCGATGGGGAAACGTTTCAGATAAAGGACTTTTCGCAGGTTCGTTCCGTCACTGCGCAGCTTCAGCTTGCTGAGGCCGAGCTTCGCCGTACTGAGCGATTGCTTGAAACCGGTGACGTCTCGCGGTCACAGTACGATCAGCGATTGTCCCAGCGGGACGCGTTGCTCGGCCAACTCGATGAGGCCCGCTCGAATGCCGCCGTCGCTATGCGTGCCATCAACACGGCACAGGCCGCCGTCGGTACGGCGCGTGCCGCAGTCTCTGGCGCTCGTGCGGCCGTCGCCACCGCCGAAACCCAGGTGAGCCAGGCTGAAAAGGGCGTTGCCGACACCGTTATCCGGGCACCGATAAGTGGTTATGTCTCTGAGCGTACCGCCGACCTGGGGGAATTCGTTACGCCAAATACGCCAAATTCCAAGATCGCGACAATCGTCCGCACGTCTACATTGCGACTCAGGATCGACATCCCCGAGCAGTACGTTGGGCAGATCTCGACCGGCCAGGGAATTTCGCTTCAGACGGCCGCCTACCCCGATCGAAATTTTGCGGGCCGGGTCGTCAGGGTCGCACCGGCTCTCAACCAACAAGCTCGGACGCTCAACGTTGAGGCCGAAGTGCAAAACGTCGACGGCCTGCTAAAACCCGGCCAGTTCGCCACTGTCCGAATAACACAAGCGACGCCGGAGCCGGCAGTTATGATCCCGGTCGCCGCCGTTAAGACCGATGGCGAGATCAACCGCGTTTATGTTATCAGGGAGGGAGCGGCCCGCGAACAGATCGTTCAACTAGGCCTGCTCGAAGACACCATGATCCAGGTCAAAAGCGGCGTCGTCGAAGGCGACCAAGTCGCGACCAGCAATTTGGACCAACTCACGGACGGAGTGTTTGTAATCCAGTAGGGAAAGGTGGTTCCGGAAACCCGGAACCCGAAAATCGGAACTAGACAACTATGCAATGGTTAGCTGAAATTTGCGTTAAGCGGCCGGTTTTTGCCACGATGCTGATCCTCTCGCTCGTGGTCGTCGGGGCATTCTCGTTCATGAGCCTTGGCGTTGACCTGTTCCCAAAGATCGACTTTCCCACGCTGACGGTCACCGTGATCAACCCCGGCGCGTCGCCCGAAGAGATCGAGACCGAGATCACCGAAAAGGTTGAGGAGGCGGTCAACACCATAAGCGGTATCGACGAACTGCGATCGTCGTCGATCGAGGGAGCGTCGCGCGTTTTTGTACAGTTCGTGCTCGAGAAGGATGTGGAGGTTGCGTTCAACGAGGTCCAGCAAAAGGTCCAGACCATCATCCCGAACCTTCCGGTGACTGCCGAAAGGCCGACTGTGCTCAAGCTCGACACAGACGCCGCTCCTGTGCTCCGAATCACGGTCTCGGGACAGGCTCCGCTCCGCGATGTCACCCAAGTCGCCAAGAATCAGATCAAAGAGAAGATCGAATCCGTTAGCGGCGTCGGCCAGATAACACTCATCGGCGGACAGGAGCGCCAGATCAACATCTGGGTCGATCCGGACCGCATGCGGGCGTACAGCATTACCCCCGTCGAGGTCAACGCCGCCGTCAATATCCAGAATATCGAGTTCCCCAGCGGCCGGCTGGATGAAGGTGAGAAAGAAACCAGTGTCCGCACGGTCGGCAAGATCCGCCAGCCCGAAGATTTCGCGGATGTGGTCGTCGCCACGCGCGGCGGTTATGAAGTGCGTGTCAAGGATATCGGCCGTGTTGAGGACGGAGCCGAAGAGATACGCAGCGAGGCACGCCTGAACGGCCGGCCTGCCGTGACGCTAATCGTCTCAAAGCAGTCGGGACAGAACACCGTCGCGGTCGCTCGTGAGATCAAGGAGCGCCTTGCGGAGATCGAAGCAAACCTCCCTGAGGGTTATGAAATGCGCATAATCGGCGACAACTCGATCTTTATCGAGAACTCAGTCGCCGCACTTGAGGAGCACTTGATCCTGGGATCCATCTTTGCATCGATCGTCGTCTTCTTTTTCCTATGGAGCTTCAGGACGACACTCATCGCCGCGCTCGCGATCCCAACGTCGATCATCTCCACCTTCGCATTGATCTACGCGATGGGTTATACGCTCAACAGCATCACGATGCTGGCGCTCACGCTGATGGTCGGCATCGTAATCGACGACGCGATCATCGTCCTAGAAAATATTTTTCGATTTATCGAAGAGAAGGGAATGGACCCCTTCCAGGCGGCGATCGAGGGCACCCGGGACATCGGCCTTGCGGTTCTGGCGACCACGCTTTCACTGATGGCGGTCTTTGTCCCCATCGGATTTATGCAGGGCATTATCGGCCGTTTTATGTCCAGCTTTGGCCTAACCGCATCGTTCGCGGTCGGGGTCTCGCTGATCGTGTCGTTTACGCTGACGCCGATGCTCGCCGCACGTCTGATCAAACGCAAGGTGCATCACAAGCCGAAAACGGATCCGGCCTTTGTTAGTGACGCCGAAGTACAGCCGACGCTCGGCACGAACAAGATCGACGAAGACGAAAAGCCGCTCTCCAAGGACGTTGGCTGGTTCCGCTATGTCCTCGGCGGTTACACCGCGATGCTCAAGTTTGCGATGGGTCACCGGTGGGTCATCGTCGTCCTATGCGTCCTTACTTTTGCCTCGATCGTTCCGCTCTTTATGTTCGTCGGCAAAAACTTTCTGCCGGTCGATGACCAGTCGCAGTTCGAGGTCTCGGTGCGAGCGCCTGAGGGCTACAGCCTCGGGGCAAGCTCGCTAGCCATGGAGCGCGTCGCCGCCGAGATCCGGAAACTTCCGGGCGTCACCGACACCCTTGTAACAGCGGGCGGCGGCCAAGATCAGGTGGTCAATAGCGGCAGCATCTACGTGAAACTGACCGACATCAGCGAGCGCGAATTGTCACAGGAAGATCTGATGAGCCGGACCCGCGACCTTCTTGCTTCCTTCCCGGATCTCCGGACCGCGGTACAGCAGGTTGCGGCCTTCTCCGGCGGCGGCTTCCGCAACGCCAACGTTCAGTTCCTGATCACCGGGCCCGATCTCAAACAGCTTGAGGCGTACTCTGAACAGATCCTCGAAAAGATGAAGTCGATACCCGACGCCGTTGATGTCGACACCACCCTCATCAGCGGGAAGCCGGAAGTGCGGCTTGAGATCGATCGCGCGCGTGCCGCGGATCTCGGCGTACGCATCGGTGATATCTCCCAAGCGCTCAACACGCTGGTCGCCGGCCAGGATGTCACGACCTACAACCAGGGAACCGACCAATTCGATGTCGTCGTTCGAGCGCAGACAAATTTCCGCACAGATACCGAGGGCCTGCGACGTATGATCGTACCGTCCTCCACTCAAGGCGTTGTTTCGCTCGATCGACTTATTACAACGGTCGAGGGCACCGGACCCAGCTCCATCGAGCGCACAAACCGACAGCGTCAGGTGACGCTATTGGCAAATACGCGCCCCGGCGGTTCCGCGGCCGAAATTACCGGCGAGATCGACCGCTTCGTCGAGCAACTCGACCTGCCACCGGGATACTCGACCGGCTACGTGGGCCAGTCAAAGGAAATGGGCAGAGCGGCTTTCTATTTCTTGCTTGCCTTCGCCCTCTCGTTCGTCTTTATGTACATCGTCTTGGCGGCGCAGTTCGAAAGCTTCATTCATCCGGTGACGATCCTTTTGACGCTGCCGCTTTCGGTGCCGTTCGGTATCTTTAGCCTTTTGGTAGCCGGCCAGACAGTGAACATTTTCTCGGGTCTCGGCCTTCTTCTGTTGTTCGGCATCGTTAAGAAGAACGCCATTTTGCAGATCGATCATACAAATAACCTGCGGGCTAAAGGCATGAGCCGTTACGACGCTATCATCCAGGCAAACCGCGATCGCTTGAGGCCGATTCTGATGACCACCCTTGCTCTGGTCGCCGGAATGATCCCGCTCGTCCTGTCGACTGGTGCGGGTTCGGGCACGAACCGCTCGATCGCAGTGCTCGTCATCGGCGGACAATCGCTCTGCCTGCTGCTTACTTTGCTCGCGGTGCCCGTTTTTTATTCGATCTTTGACGATCTGGCCGAGATGCGTCTATTCCAATATGTCGGCCGATTCTCCGAGTGGCTCTTTGGCGGTGTCAGGCGGCGATATGCTGCGGCCACCGGCGCACTCTTCAGCAAGCAATAAATACAGGGAAGTTTTATGTTTCCGCGATTTTTACTAATACTTTATATAATCGTTGCCGCGGCGACGGGTGCAATTGCACAAGACCCGACGCCATCGCCGACGCCTATCGATACCGACCGTGAGGGCCGCTCCGCCGAGGATCTAGCGAATGTCCCGACGGTCGCGCCCGGCTTTGAATCTGAGGAAAGACTCCTGCCCGACCTTGGCCGGATCGGTGTAGACATGGCCGATCAGCGGCCCATCTCCGTACGCGAGGCGATAGCTCTCGCGTTCGAGAACAACACCGATATCGAGGTCACCCGCAAGAATGTCCGCATTGCTGAGTACGACCTGCAGGCGGCTCGCGGTGTTTATCAGCCGCGGTTGGTCGGCCAGACGTCCTACGAACGTGCGACCACGCCAAACGTCAGCATCTTTAGCTCGAATCAGAAAACGACGCAGGGTGCCTTCGTCGGCAATGCAACTGTGACGGGTTATATTCCCCGCTTCGGGACTGTGCTGTCGGGTGAACTCACAAATCAGCGCGTGACGACGAATAACCCGATCTCGATCCTAAGCCCGCAATACAATTCGGGTCTAGGACTACGACTCGTCCAGCCCCTCCTTCGCGGACGCGGCTTCGACCAAAACCGCCGGACGATCGAGATCGCTAAACGAAATCTTTCGCTTACCGATGCCCAATTTCGCCAGCGTTCCATCGAGATCATCACCAGCGTGCAGCGGGCCTACTGGGATCTCACCTTCGCGCTCCGCAACCTTCAGGTTCAGCGCGACGGCGTCCGTGACGCTAAGCGGCAGCTCGATCACAACCGACGCCTTGTCGAAGAGGGCCAGCTTGCGCCGATCGACATCGTCGCCGCCGAAACCCAGGTCGCCACCTTTGAACAGGCCGTTTACGAGGCGCTTAACGCAGTTACTCAGGCTGAGAACGGTCTCAAAAACCTGATCGCGCCCAATCGGCACGATGCCATCTGGAACGAATCCATAACGCCCACCGATCAGGTCGAGCTAACCGTCCCGCGTACCACGCTGGGTGACGCGATCACCACGGCGATGGCAAACAGGCCTGAGCTAGAACTTAATAACGTCCAAAAGGAGATCAACGAAATAGATCGCCGCTATTTCCGAAACCAGACACTCCCCCAGGTCGATCTGATCGCGCGTTACAGCTCGGCGGGAATAGGCGGCTCTCAGAATCCGAATTTCCGGAGCCCATTTGACATTCCCTGCGATCCCGCGGATCCGGGTTACGAAGCTTGTATCGCCCGTCAGATGGCTCAGCAGGCACAGCTTCAAACCCTGCTTCAGTCCATCGGCGGTGCCGGCTCATCGGTTGGCGATATCTTCGCCAATAAATACCCGACCTACAGTGTCGGCATTCAGTTCAACCTGCCGCTATTTGGCGACAAGACCGCAAAGGCTCAATTGGGCCGGGCACTGGTCGAGGGCGAACGCATCGAAACTCAGCGTGAGGCCGCCGAACAGGCGATCCAGGTCGATGTCCGCAATGCGATCCAGGCCGTCCGGACCGCGGAGGCCCGCTTGCGTTCCGCCGCCATCGCCCGCGAGAACACCGCTCGGCAGTACGAATCAGAGCAGCGCAAACTTGACGAGGGTTACTCGGATGTCTACCGCGTGCTCGAACGTCAAATGGCGCTAACCGCCGCTCGCAGCAACGAACTTCGGGCTCAGACCGAATTGAACAAGGCGATCGCCGATCTGCATCGGGCGACCGGTAATGCATTGACCGAAAACGACATCACGCTACTCATTCGCGGCCGATAATGATGAAAGCCGTTTACATTCGTGAATTTACGGGAGCCGCGGGCCTCGAGATCGCGGAGGTCCCTCGACCCGGCTCGCCCTCGGGAACCGAGGTGCTGGTCCGCGTCCGCGCGGCGGGCCTCAACCGTGCAGATCTGCTCCAGGCAAAGGGGCTCTATCCGCCGCCTACCGGATATTCGCCAAACGTCCCCGGCCTTGAATTTGCCGGAGAGGTTGTTGAGGCCGGCCCCGAAGCGGCGTTTAAACCGGGCACGCGAGTTTTTGGCATCACCGCAGGGGAGGCACAGGCCGAGTTCGTCAAGGTCGAATCCACACTCGCCGCTCCGATCCCGGAATCTCTTTCGTTCACCGACGCGGCTGCCGTGCCCGAAGCTTTCATCACCGCCCACGATGCGATTATGTCCCAGGCCTACCTTTCTGCCGGGGAGACGGTGCTGATCCACGCGGTGGGCTCGGGCGTCGGCCTTGCTGCGCTCCAGATCGCGAAAGCGTTCGGGGCCACGGTGATCGGGACATCGCGTACAAAAGCAAAGCTCGACGCGTGCAAAAAGTACGGTCTCGACCACGCGATCGTGACTGATGGCGGCCCGGTGTTCGCGGACCGCGTTTTGGAGATCACCGATGGGCAAGGCGTGAATGTGATTCTCGACCTCGTCGGGGCACCTTACTTTGAAGAGAACCTTAAAGCTCTTGCGGTGAATGGCCGCATGCTGCTCGTGGGACTGACGGGAGGACGTCGAGCCGACTTTGATCTGGGACTTGCGCTCACAAAGCGTGCCGCCATCAAGGGCACGGTGCTCCGTCCGCGTTCAACGGCCGAAAAGGGCGAGGCGGTCGCTGCTTTCACTCGCGATCTTTTGCCGATGTTCGAACGCGGCGAGTTGAAACCGGTAGTCGACCGCGTCTTTCCTGCCGGCGAGGCCGCGGCGGCTTATGAATATCTTGCATCGAATGAGAGTTTTGGAAAGGTTATCCTTGAGTGGTGATCAGGTGTTGAACCGGGCCGCGGCTTCGGCTGTGATAAGTGCCAGCCCGTGGACGCCGCCGGCATCGAGTTCCGCGAGGAGCTTTGTCGCTTCCGAATAGGTCAACGCGGTGCCCTCGGTGTTCTCAAATGAGATCACGGCCCAGAGCGGTTGGTCCAGCTCGCTGAGCTCTTCATCGGTGCCGGTCTTTTCTGGAGCGGTCATTGGTAACTATAAACCTATCATAGGTTTTCCACATGTGGATATTTTAATTTCGGGCAGCCGAACTTGTTAATATAGAAGAAATGCAGTTCTCTCGAACTATTTTCCTGACCGGTTTTCCGGGATTTATCGCGGGACGTCTTAT
>DATHVL010000095.1:0-3594 GCA_035461325.1 Pyrinomonadaceae bacterium | reverse complement strand
ATCTACACTCGCAAGCGATTCTTCAGTTCCCAATATTGGCCGTCCGTACGGGAACGTCCCGAGCAGCCGATCGGCTGCGGTCATATCGGCAATGTATCCTGTATCCGCAGCGTATCGCTTCTGTTCAGCCGCCACCATTGTCCGCACCTTAGCGGTAGTTTCGCGGTCGATAAGCGGCCCCGACACCGCTGTCGCGATCATTTCAAGCATGGTCAAATAATGCTGCGGCTCAGACGATGCGTCGAGCTGAATGTAGTCGTACGTCGTCGTTATAGTCAGCGTTCCGCCGAGGTCCTCAACAAAAAAATCCCTGGCAGTCTGGTCCGGGAACATCGTCTCGGCCAGCATCTTCATCGTGCCCTCGCGCCCCTGCGGGTCAAAGCTGGAACCCGCATGAATTCGAAGTTTTAACTCGACATTATCAGCAGCGGGGTTGGGCCACAATAAGACCCGTAGGCCGTTTAGAAGCTTCTCTTGGCGCGGTCCTCTTTGGGCCGTAGCGTCGCCCGAAGTGCCCAAAATAAAGATCGCCGCGAGCGCAAAAAAAGCGAATAATTTCTTGTAATGCATCGTATATAACATTGCGGAAAGAGTGATGTTATCTTTTTTAGTTGCAAAATTCCATCCATCTGTTGTCAGGCGTCGCAATTGGAGGCGCCGCAGCGGAGGAATTTTTGATCACGGTGGGCATCGTACCCCATCTCAATCGCATCTAGAACAATTGAGAGACCGATCAGGGGAAGGTGTTCACGTTTTGTCACAAGTTCCGGGTCTTAACACCGCAGGAATAAAGGGTTATAATAAAGTTTACATTTGCGATCCGCCGACCCGCGCGGATAAACACGTGAGAGGCTAAGAGATGGGAAAGATATTGAAGTACTGCAATTCGTGTGAAGAAGGATTTGCCGAGAGGTTTGCATTTTGTCCCGATTGCGGATCCCAACTGCAAGCCTATGAGATGAATCCCCTGGGAAACGACACGGCATCTGCGGCCGACCCGGTGATTGAAGAGCCGGTGGCTCCAGAGGCACCAGAGGTCATGGAAGCAACTCCGGCGTCTTTCGTGGATGAACCCGAGATCGAGACGGCTCCCATAGCGCATCCGGCTCCCGACGGGTTTTCCGAGGGTCCCGCAGAGTACTACGACGAGCTCGAAACGGCTCCGGTAACCGGCCCGCTCGATGCGGACGACGGAGTAATTGACGAAGTTGCTGAAGAAACACCGGCTCCCGCTTATGCCGCCGCGGGGTCAATTTATGAGACACCTGCAATGCATGCAGACGAGCCGAATGCTTCGTATATAAGAGATTACTCGGCCTCCAATAGGGATGACGGCTTTTATGTCACGGTCATCCAGGAAAAGAACGGCAAGCAGCGCAACGCTCTCCTTCTCGGTTCAACGATATTTATGCTCACCGCGGTCATGGTAGCGTGGGGCGTTTCGCTTTTCCAGAAGGAACTTGGTGTCGGCTCCATCGGTGACGAACGCTCACTGGCAATGCTGATCGACGAAGTACCGATGCCGGTTGATGAGGTCGAGCCCGAAAACAAGAACGACGATGAAGGCGGCGGCGGCGGCGGCGGCGGTAAGGAAGAACCCGAGCCGGTTTCACAGGGCGACCTAGCCCCGCAGATGCGAAATCCGCCCAGGCCCCCTGATGCAAAAGTTCATAGAATGGATAATCCTGAACTGCAACTGCCGCAGGCAGCCACCGAGGGCACACAACAGTTCGAACAAAGATACGGACGCTGGGGCGATCCAAACGCACTACCCGGCGCCCTTTCTAACGGTCCCGGAACGGGCGGCGGCATGGGGTCCGGCACAGGTACGGGTCAGGGCAGCGGTCGCGGAACAGGCGCGGGTAGCGGTACCGGATCCGGCTATGGCAGTGGCGTGGGTACGGGAACGGGCTCCGGTACGGGAGCAGGCAGCGGCGGTCCTCCGCCTCCGGCAGCTCCTGCGGTCACAGTCAATTACAGGATCATTGCAAAGCCTAAGGCGACCTACACCGATGCAGCCCGTACAAATGGTGTTCAGGGCAACGTTCGCCTCAAGGTGACGTTGCTTGCGTCAGGCCAAGTCGGCCCGATCACGCCGGTCACGCGGCTTCCGCACGGCCTTACAGAACAGGCTATCGCAGCTGCACGGCAGATTCGCTTTGAGCCGAAGAAGGTCAATGGACGTGCGACATCGGTTGTTGTAACCGTCGATTACGGATTCAACATTTATTGATCCTTGTTCACTAATTGAAAAAGGGCCGCGATCTTGATGATCCGGCCCATTTTTCGTCGCCTAAATTGATCTAGATAGAGTCTTTGGTCTTCGAACCCTCAGTCATCTCGAACCGGTCTCGGTCTCTCTTGTCCATTTTCTCAGTAAAATCCAGCGGCTCATTATCCTGAAAGTCGATGCCCATCGCATGGGCATTCTCCTCGACGTTCGATTGATCGGGCGTCGGGTTGTGTCCGAACACCGACTCGCCGCCCGAGGTGTTCACCTCTTCCCAAGACGCGTCAATGTCGCCGCCCGAGTCCGCCGGCGATGCTGAATGATGCTCGGACAGTTTCTCGATCAACTCCCCCGGAGCCTGCGGTGCCCGCGATATCTCAAGCTCTCTCAACTCCTCGGTCTCTTCGTCCGGAAGCGGCTCGTTCTCGTAAAATTCCAATCTTTTATTAGCCATCAAACCCTCCTTGTCATTACTCGATACCCTTCAAGATATCATAACCGCACGGCGCCGGCCTAGATAAAGACCACCGTCTGAGATGACGGAATATCAAAGCGCTTTCGGCAACGCATATTGCGGCACATCAGCTGATCATCCACGCGTACCATGTAATCGCGAGACTTTTCGAACCGCATTCGGTCGTGCTCATTCAGGTTGCGCGGCGGGTTTTTCTTTTTCGTGCGCTTGACCCAGCGAACCTCGTAATCGTTCCGTTCACGGCAACTCGGACAGGCGTAATTCGCCGTCTTTGTTTCCTGCTTTTCGTCGAATATGTCCTTTTCGTGCATCAAGACTATTGTAAACGATTCCGTCAAAGAATGTTTACACGTCCGGCCCGGCAAGTTTTCTCAGGTAGGTGAAACTGAAGATCCCGGTTTCGTGGCCGTCCGAAAAATGAAAGTTGAGGGCATACCGCCCCACTATGGAAATATGGTCGAACGTCATGTCGTCACCGATGTCGTCTGCCTTGAGCAGTTTCGCCCCGGTCCACTCATCAATGCATCCCGCGCAAGGACATGCTCGCCGCAGTTCGGCCGCGTTATATTTCGTCTCGGTGCCGTCAGACCACGTTATCGAAATGTTCGAATCCGTTTCTTCGACTATCTGAACCGGTTCAACCGCCATAGTTGTTGTTCCCCTTGCTCATCTCTTCCAACCGCTTTGTATTGATACCGTAATGCGTCGCGTGATACGCCGGCTTCCCGGCTCGAATGACGAATGCCTGCGGGGTGTGGTGGCGATACCCAGTGCGCTCCGCGATCGCGTCCGAGAGCATTCGATCCTCCTGCACCACCACATAGTGCACCTCGGCGTCGATATCGCCCACCATCTCCATAACGTGCGAGCTGATGCCGCACCGGTTGCT
>DATHVL010000094.1:0-4329 GCA_035461325.1 Pyrinomonadaceae bacterium | reverse complement strand
AAGATGATCCTCTTCGTTAAAGGTATAGGAGACGGAAACGTCGCCGCTGCCGTAAACCCGCAGCGGGCCGGAGACGGTGCCGTCGGCTCCCGGTTTGGAGCGCGTATAGACGATCGTCGGGAAGCGATAGTCAGGCCCGAGCCGCTCGATCGCCGCGGCGACGGTGAAATTTTTCATATTCGACGCCGGCATGAAATATTTCTCGCCGTTTTGTTCAAAGACGACCTTGCCCGTGTCGAGTGACACGACCTTTATTCCCACCGAACCGCGCTGCACCTCCGGAGTCGAAAGGCGTGCGGCGATGCGGCTCTGCAGAGAGGCGAGCGGCGAGATCGCAGGTGCGGCGGCGTCACCCTGAGCGGCGGCGGCGATCGGCGTTAACAGCAGTGCGATGAGTGCGAGGTTTAATGCAAACTTGCGGCGTATCATATCGAGAATATTACTGCATCTGAGGGGGCGGATAAAGCCGAGGCACGTCGGGGATTGCTCCGCCGAAAGGCGCGGTGCTATAATTTATCGTTCCTTGCCACGCCTGCATTATTCCGGAACAAATAAAGTATTTGTCTTAAGGACACCCGTTTAAAAAATGCTACGAATAAAACTGTTTGCCGTCGCTCTTTTTGCGCTGTTTGGTTCACTTTATTTCGGCTATGGCGGATGGGAGTCGATGGCCAAGACGGCCCCGACCGGGAACACTATCCCGACGCCGACCGGCGTGCAGGGCTCGGTGGGCGACTACGCAAACAAGGTCGGCATCTATTGGGACACGATGAAGGGAGCGACGCTTTATCGCGTCTTCCGCAGCACGACGAACGATCCAAGTACGGCGACGGATGTCGGCACCTCGGTAAGCAATTATTTTTGGGATACGTCGGCGATACCTCAACAGCAGTACTTTTACTGGGTCCGAGCCGAAAACGCAGGCAGCGTAAGCGGGATGAGTGCGGCCGTACAGGGCCTGCGGGCGCAGGCGGGAGCCTCGCCTCACCCTTTTTACAGCCCGCTTGAGCCGCCTGCCGCTCCGGCAGGGAACCCCGTGACCGCATCAAAGGCGGCACTCGGTAAAGCACTTTTCTGGGATGAACAGCTTTCATCGACCAAGACCGTCGCCTGCGGCACGTGCCACCGGCCGGCCGAGGGCGGTTCGGATCCGCGATCGGGCACGCTGTTGTCGCTGAACCCCGGCCCCGACGGTGCTCCGCAGACCGCAGACGACATTTTCGGCTCGCCGGGCGTCCCGAAGAACAATCTGGACGGGACATATACCGAAGCCACCTTCTACGGCTTTCGACTGCAGGTGACGGGGCGAAAGGCACCCACGTATCTAAACGCCGGCTACGCTACGGGCGGCCTTTTTTGGGACGGTCGGGCGCTCGACACTTTCCGAGATCCGGTGACCAACGAGGTTCTGCTTGCCGAGGGGGCATCGCTTGAGAGCCAGGTACTCGGGCCGCCGGTCAACGACGTCGAGATGGCACACGGCGGACGCAATTGGCCGCAGATCGCCGAGCGGATGGCAGCTTCGCGTCCGCTCGCGCTAGCTTCAAACGTGCCGCAATCGCTTTCGAATTGGATCGACGGGCGAGATTATCCGGAACTGTTTCAGGAGGCTTTCGGCACACCCGAGGTAACCCCGGCAAGGATCGCGATGGCGATCGCCACGCACGAGCGTCAGCTTTTTTCCGACCGCACGCCCTTCGACAAATGGGCGGTGGGGATCGGCGGCAACTTCACGATGATGGAGGAGATGGGGGCGATGCAGTTCATCGGCAGCCAGTGTGCCCAGTGTCACGACGGGCCGCTGTTCGCGGACCATCTATTCCATAATATCGGCGTGAGGCCGCAGGCTGATGACCTCGGCCGAGGGATTGTCACGGGTAACCCGGACGATAACGGCAAGTTCAAGACGACGGTGCTGAGAAACGTCGAACTGCACGCGCCTTTCATGCACAACGGGCGCCATCAGACGCTCGAGGATGTTGTCGCCTTTTATAACCGCGGCGGCGATTTTGATGCACCAAATATCGATAGAGGCGTGATCCGGCCGATGGGGCTGACACCGGGAGAGCAGCAATCGCTGGTAGCGTTTATGAAGCGGCCAATGACCGACCCGCGAGTACGGGATGAACTGCCCCCGTTTGACCGGCCGCAGCTTTACACGGAATCCGCCCGAGTGCCGCAGATCTCAGGCACGGGGCGTGCGGGCAGTGGTGCGATTGTTCCGGAGGCGATCGCTCTTGAACCGCCGCTGCTTGGAAACCCGAGCTTTACCGTTGGTGTGGCGAGAGGGGCTGCGGGGGCGAATGCGGTGGTCGTAATCGACTCAGCGGACCCGGGCGTTGGTGCCTCTATCCCGGCGTCGGGATCATTCCTCAGACAATCGACCGTGCTTACGGGCACGGGTTACGGATCGGTGAACATGGCGATCCCGAATAACGCGGCACTGCTAGGCCAGACATTTTACGGGCGTTGGTACGTGCCCGACCCGGGCGCGGCGAACGGCTTCTCGGTTTCGCGGCTGTTCAGCTTTACGATCTTTGGCGAGGCGGCGACCCCGGCCGGGGTGACGCACGTTGATTTTGACGGCGACCGCAAGACCGACATTTCGATATTCAGAACGGCACTCGGCGAATGGTGGTACCAGCGGAGCTCTGATTCACAGACGGCCGCGTTCCACTTCGGCGTGCCGTCCGACAAGCTCGTCCCGGCGGATTATACGGGCGACGGCAAGACCGATGTGGCCGTGTGGCGCCCGAGTTCGGGTGAATGGTATATCCTTCGAAGCGAGGACTTTAACTTCTATTCGTTCCCGTTCGGCACGGAGGGCGACATTCCGGCGCCGGGTGATTTTGACGGCGACGGGCGGGCGGACGCGGCCGTTTTCCGCCCTTCGACCGGCACGTGGTACATCGCAAAGTCGAGCGGCGGGGTCCATATAGAGACCTTTGGAACCGCAGGAGACATCCCGCAGGCCGCAGATTATGACGGCGACGGGCGGGCGGACATCGCCATCTTTAGGCCGAACGGCCCATCCGGTGCCGAATGGTGGGTCCAAGGGTCGACAAGCGGACTTTTCGCCGCACAGTTCGGGCTTCCGACCGACAAACCGCTGGCGGCGGATTACACCGGCGACGGCAAGGCTGACATCGCGTTCTGGCGCCCGTCGACCGGCTTCTGGTATGTGCTAAGGAGTGAAGACTTTTTGTTCTATGCGGCGCCGTTTGGCGGACCGGGCGACATTCCCGCTCCGGGCGATTACGACGGCGACGGCAAGACGGATTTCGCGGTCTACCGGCCCGCGGAGGGCACTTGGTATATCTACAACAGCTCAGGCGGAGTCTCGATCCTGGGCTTCGGTATGGCAGGGGACTACCCTGTCCCCGGGGCATACGTGCCGTAGGTTCTTCTCAAAGCAAATAGAGGAGATGGACCAAAGGCGGCTCCCTTTCAGGGAGCTAATCCGGGTATCGGCCCGTCCCGGGGTTCCGGCTACGCCTTCACCCCGGGCTTCAATGTTTGTCGCCGTTGGCGACGGGAGGTACCCTCGATCCCCAATGCTGCCGCCCGTGGCGATTGAAGGGACTGTGGGGCTCAGCATCATGCCTTCTTCATTCTCCGCTTACAACTTTCCACTCTCAAATAAAAAAGGCGGCCAGAAGACCGCCTAGTCTAATAAAAGTTACGAACGGCTACGGGGAGGGAAGGAAGTCCACCCCGGAGATGTTGCCGTTCACGACCACCTGCTGTGGAGCGTAGGTGTAACGCTTTGCGGTGACGGAGACCGTGTAAGTCCCGCCCATCGTTACAGTCGGGAAGCTGTAGAATCCGAACCCGTTGGTGATGGCCGTATGAACGACGTTGCCGTCGGTGATCGTCACGCGAGCACTTGAGACACCAAATCCGCCCGATGATAAGACCCGTCCCGAGACAGTGGCCGATGCCATCGCCGGGCCGCTCGGCGCCATTACCTCGACCGTGATCGGCTCGCCGGTCTTAAAGAAGCCGATCGTAGCCTGAACGGTTTGCGGGGGCCGGTCGGTCTCGAAACGGAAGTTGTACATCGTTCCCCAGCGGATGGCGTTGGCGTTCGGATTCTGGGCGAACGTTTCCGTTGACCACTCTAGGGATCCTGAACTCGAGGACCAGTTCCAAGGGGCGCTGCTGAATCCCAGATTCCCGGAGGTGCCGTCGTGGGACCATCCAGGATGCTGCGGCGGTGCATGGAAGCCGACGTTGCTGACAGCGGCGCCACCCAGCGGCACACTGAAGGCACGGACGGCACGGTCCATATTCTGGTTAAAGACCGCGTATTCGTAATGGTAAACCCCC
>DATHVL010000093.1:0-2810 GCA_035461325.1 Pyrinomonadaceae bacterium | reverse complement strand
TGGTGCCGTCCCGGGCCTGAAGAAACGCCGTGACCGAGTCACTCGGCAAACCATGGTTTGTTGCAAACAGCTTAAAGGCCCTACCGTCCCACCTCATGATATTGCGCTTTGGCCCACCGAACCATATGTTCCCGGAGGTGTCTTCCGCAATTACGTTGATCTCCGCCTGGAGTCGGACTTCGAGCGTGGGATCGAATCTCTGCCACGGTCCGCCACCATCGCGATAATTCACTAGGTCCGCACCGCCCCACTGTCGGAAGTTTCGATCGACCAAGAATGCACTAAGGAGATGGAAATCTTCCGCTCGGAACTGTCCGTCCTCGTATCGGACAAGGTGATACGGCCATGCTCCGAACCAGATGACGCCCGCACTGTCCTGAAAAACCGTATAGACATTCTCGGAGGGCAGCCCGTCGGCCCGGGTGTAAACCTTAACCGCAGCACGGTCTCTTAGCAGTTGGAGGCCTGTGTCGAGGCCGACCCAGAGGTTTCCTTCGCGGTCCTTAAAAATATCGAGAACCGAGCCGAGCCTATCTATGACGGACTCGAATTTGAAGTTTTCTCGATTCGCGTTTGCGAGGGTATTGGCGTCGATCCGGTGAAGGCCGACTCCGACACTCCCGATCCACAGATTCTGCTGGCGGTCCACCTGCAATACGGAGTCGACTTCTAGTACCAGCGGGAACGTCTCGACCTCACCGTTGCGAAGTCTCGCTAGCCGCCCCAGCCCAGCCCAGTCAACCAGTACCACATCTTGGTCTTTTGACGGTGGCTTGCTATTGGGAAGTGTAAACCAGAGAGAGTCCCCTATCTCGACAGAGGATCCCGCCATGAGCATTTTCGGCAGTTTCGTCTCTTTTGATACCTTGGTGAGATCGCCTTCACGGCCGGTTATATAGTGATTACCCGCATCGACCCAAGCCGCCCGGTTTTCATCGAAAAAAAGCCGCGGGATTTTACGTGCGGAGCTAGGTCGCGCAACGACTGCCCCGTTCTCAAAAACATACTCGACGCCGCCATTCTGCCGCACCATTTCGTTGGTGAGCTTCCACAATTCGGTCATTTCCGAGGTTTCAGGGTCTGATCCTTTGGAAAAACTCTTGAAACGGCCGTTCTCATAAACGACAAAGCGTGTGGTGTCCTCGGTTAGGATCCAAAGCCTGCCTTGCTCGTCAACGAACAATCGAGAGATCCGATTAGTGGAAAGCTCGGGCGTGTCATGCTTTCGGAAGATCTTGAAACGCACACCGTCGAAACGGGCAAGGCCGTCGAAGGTCGCGAGCCAAATGTACCCGTCGGGCGTCTGAGCGATACCATTAACGCTGTTCTGCGGCAGTCCGTTCTCGGTGTTCCACGTCTTGAATCGAATGTCGGCGTTAGCTTCCGCGGACGCCAAGAGCGCAATTAATGCTGCCGCCAATAGGGCCCTGCGGGCGATCGGGGTGAGGCCAAAGCTCTTACGCCTGGGGGTCACCATAGGTTCTTGTGAAGAAAAGAGGGTCAGCGGAAAAAGTAACAGTATCCATTTCCAAAGTCCAACTCACTTGGTTACCGAGATTGGCAAGTGCTTGATCAGATGTTCGATCGGCACGCGATAATGTTGGTTCCCCAACCTGCCTGAGCCTGCCGCCGACGCGGTGAGGGATAACCTGAGATTCGACGAACTCCTGAGAAAAATAATGCTGAGTATTTACGACTTGAGACGGAGCCGGGATGCTTCGCGCTTCAGTCACGGACCTTTGAATTATAGGTTTGCAGGATCGCGCGGCGAACAAAAAAGGCCCCGGCGGGTTGCCGAGGCCTTTTGTTTGGTTATCGCGATGGCTTACAGGGAGCAGCCGGTCGTGGTCGTGCCGTTGTTGAAGGCGTCGAGGATTGTAGCAAAGCCGGTCATGAGTTTTCCGGTTGGCGACGAGGGTGAAACCCCGTAAGGCAATCGTCCGCTGAGGCCGTCCAGGAGGGCGTCGGTTTCGGCGATCGTGCTGAGAATGGATGTTCCGTCGACGCCGTTGGCGATGTTGACCTTGGCGGCGATGAGCTGGTAGGCGAGGATGATGCTCGCATCAGCGTTCCTGCCGCGGCCGACCGGCGTGTTGAGGATATCAAGCAGCTCGCCGTTGGTGTAGGTTTCGTCGCCGAGTGTAAGGCCGTTGACGGGCCAGACGGAGTTGTTCTTCCAGTCGCCTTGCGGAAGCGGGCACGGCGGCGGCGGCTGAAGCTCAAATGCGCCGATGTCGATGCGGTTGTTAAAGACCCGGGCGAAACCGGAACCACGCTGATCGGTGGTCAAAGGCCCTGCATATGCCGGATCGCCGGCATCGATCGCCGGACTGCCCGGAAGCAAAGCGTGGGTGAAGGTGGGGCCGCCGTTATCTTGCAACGGGCCGAGCATCGGATCGAGCGGAGCCGGGGTCGTACCGACCTGGTCGCCGGGCGCTGAGAAACCTGTTGACACGCCGCCGTCGCCGACCAGATTGTAACCCTGTGAGAGGAGCACACCAGCGGCATCCGGTGTACCAAAAGCAGCCGTGTTTCCGGCAATATTAGAATTGGCAACATTTGCTCTGCCCTCAAAGTTTTGTATGCCGCCGACGCCATTGGGTCCAGTCGCCAAGTTATCGCTGACGGTCGAGTTGGTGAACGTCAGCGAACCAATATTCTGGGGGTTGTAGTTAGCGATGCCACCGATGGCACCTCCGGTGTTATTGCTAACGGTCGAGTTGGTGAGCGACAACGTTCCTAACTCGTTGAAGATGCCGCCACTGGAAATACCCGAGTTATTACTTACGGTCGAGCCGACCACGGACATC
>DATHVL010000092.1:0-2604 GCA_035461325.1 Pyrinomonadaceae bacterium | reverse complement strand
GAGAATTGCTTATTTACGTCGGCCATATTCGCGGGATCGATGGATTCCATGCCGATGAATATCCACTTGCCGCCAGCCTCAGCGATAAGGTCAACGAGTTCTTCATCCGCGAGCAGATTCGCCGAGATCTGAGCGACCCAGGGGAGTGTGGCTCCCGCGGCGATCATATCGCGGAGCAAACTCTTCAGGCGTTTTTTGTTGATGGCGAGGTTGTCATCGATAAAGAAGACGGCAATCTGGCCCTTCTCTTCTTTAGCACGGGCTTTAAGGCGAAGCAGTTCTTCCACTACGCTCTCATTTGTGCGGAAGCGGATCGAGTCGCCGAAGAAGCCTGTTACGGTGCAGAACTCGCACCCATAGGGGCAGCCGCGGCCGGTCTCGATGGGAACCACAAAGAACTTGCCCCAGCCCTCGCCCATTTTCGACATCACGGGGCGGAGAAACTTCGGGACGAGCGAAAACTGTTCAAGATCGAGCGATTCCCAAGGGATATGCGGATAGGGCTGCAGGCTCGGTTTAATGTCATTGCCCTTTTCATCAAGCGTGGGTGTATAAACTTCCTGCAATTTTCCGGCTGCCGCGTCGCGAACGATCTGGGGCCACGTCTCATCTGCCTCGCCGAGCGCTACGGCATCGGCATGGCGGGGACCGCCGTCTTTGCCGAGGGCCTCGTCGGGGCATTCAGTCACGTGAGGGCCACCCATTACGACCTTAAAGCCGGCCTCACGCAATGCGTCGGCAACCTTATAGGCGCGTGCCACCATTCGGGTCATGGCTCCGATGCCGACAAGTCCGATGTTTTCGTCTTTACAGAACTGGACGAGCTCGGGCCGGGTCATGGCCTTTGCGTTTCCGTCAATGAGGACTACTTCATGGCCATCCGGAGTAAGGGATTGAAGGAGGAACATCCAGAGGTGCGGCATAAAGTTCCGCGTCACCCCGTTGTCAGGATTATAAAGCAATATCTTCATTTGGTTTCAACTGGGAGGATCAGCGGCCGATCCAATCGAGGGTCGCGCTGAAGGGGTCAACGGCAACCAGAGCTTTCATCAAGCTTAAAATTATTTAAGCACTTTAGTAATCAAAACGCTATCCTAAGATAATTTTTTTGATCAGCCGACGAAAAACCGGGAAAGGCACTACCCGCCGAATCGCGAGTATGCCTTTTGTGTTAGCGCCGTACCTCAGACGCCCGCTTTTGTCGGTGACGGCATCGTAGATAACCTGTGCGACGACGCTCCCGTCAGGGGCGTTTTCGGCGGCCTTAGCCGAGTTTTTTAACAGGCGTTGGGTCGTTTCGTCGTATGCCGTTAGACCTTCCCTCTTCGCCACACTCATCGAGCGGTCGTAGAAATCGGTCTTGATCGGTCCCGGCTCGATGATCTTAACGCGAATGTTGAAGGGCTCGAGTTCATATTGGAGCGATTCCGAAAAGCCCTCGACTGCCCATTTAGTTGCGTGGTAAAGGCTCGAAAGCGGAAACGCCAGGCGGCCGCCCACCGATGAAATATTCACTATAACTCCGCGCTTTTGCTCGCGAAAATAGGGCAGAATCTCTCGGCACACGTTCATCACGCCAAAGACGTTGACCTCAAATTGCCGCCGCACCTCGTCATCCGTCGCTGCCTCGAACGCTCCGATCAGGCCGTAGCCAGCGTTGTTGACTACGGCGTCGATGAGGCCGAAACGGCTGAGTGCCTCTTCGATAGCCGAGTGTACCGACGCGGGATCGGATACATCCATCCGGAAGCACTCGATATCGGCGATGCGTGACAGATCCTGAGCGTTCTGAGGTTCGCGCATCGTGGCCGCTACTTTCCAGTCTTTTGTCTGGAAAAGCTTGGCAGTTTCCTTCCCGATGCCGCTCGATGCTCCCGTGATCAAAACGACCTTTTGCATGTGTGGAATCTACCACAAATTGTCAAAAATCTGCGACTTGGGGGCCACTCCTGGAAAATGTATCCCGATGTCCAAGTTACAATCCTCGGCGGGTTCTGTCCGTGCGATGCCGCACATACAGCGTTTAGGAATCTACTCGAATCATCGTCTGAATTTTTCGTGTTGCGGCTGGTTGTTATACTATCGACCCATGAAGTTTCTGCATATCGCGGACGTACACCTGGGGTGTACAAGATATAACCTGCCCGAAAGTCCGCGAGATTTCTTTGACGCCTGGATCGATGTGCTGAAGAAATACGCGATCGGCGAAGGGGTCGATTTCGTGATAATGTGCGGCGACTTTTTCCATAAGCGGAGCGTGCCGCCTGAAACAATGAATTATGCCGTGGCAGGACTTAACCTGCTAAAGGACGCCGGGATCCCCGTAGTTGCGATCGAGGGCAATCACGACCAAAAGCACACGGACAGTGAATACAGTTGGCTCCGTTCGCTCGCGAATTGGAACCTGCTCTACTTGCTCGAGCCACGGTCCGGCGAAAAAGGGATCGGGTATGAGCCATGGGATGAAGAACTTGGGCGTGGCGGCTACATCGACATCGGGCGGGCGCGGATATTTGGCTCGCACTGGTATGGGGCGTCCGCGAACTGGGCTATCCCAATGCTGACAAAGGCCATTGGAGAGAATCGTCGCGAAGGTGCGTTTCA
>DATHVL010000091.1:0-4619 GCA_035461325.1 Pyrinomonadaceae bacterium | reverse complement strand
GGCACACGAAGTGCTGTTGTGCATCGGTGAAGGGCGGACGATGACGGACCCGAGCCATCCTTCCCTGCCGAACGACACATATTACGTTCGCTCGGCGGAAGAGATGTGGGAGCTTTTCGGCAATGAGTACCCGGAGGCTCTGACGAACACTCTCAAGATAGCCGAACGCTGCGAGCTCGAGCTTGCGGTCGGCGACGGAAACCTTACACTTCCGGTTTTTCCGATCCCGGAAGAGTCGGGTTGTAAGACGATCGACGAATATTTTGAACAGGTCACAAGAGCCGGATTTGAAGAAAGAAGGCGAAGCGTACTCGAGCCGAAGGCGGCCGACGCAACGCTAAAGAAGTCGTTCGATGATTATGAACATCGGTTAAAACTAGAGATAGAGATCATCGAGCGGATGGGTTATTCCGGGTATTTTCTGATCGTCTGGGAGTTCATCAACTATGCAGTTAAACGGGGCATTCCGGTGGGGCCGGGACGTGGGTCGGCGGCCGGTTCGCTGGTGGCCTACAGCCTGGGGATCACGGGTATCGACCCGCTGCAGTACGATCTGTTCTTTGAGCGATTCCTTAATCCGGAACGTATCTCGATGCCGGATATCGACATCGATTTCTGCATCCGCGGCCGTGGCGAGGTGATAAAGCACGTTTCGGATTTTTACGGCCGAGACTCCGTTTGCCAGATAATCACTTTCGGAACGATGGCCTCGAAGGCCGCGATCAAGGATGTAGGCCGTGCGCTGAATATGCCTTTGGGAGATGTCGAAAAGATCGCCAAGCTGATACCGCCGCCCTTCCGCGGACGCATAATCGGCATTTCAAAAGCGATCAAGGACGTTAAGGAACTAAAGGCCGCGATGGATTCGGACCCGAAAGTGCACGAACTGATCGACCTTGCTCTTCGCATCGAGGGGTGCGCCCGTCACACATCGGTCCACGCCGCGGGAGTCGTGATATCGCCGAAACCGCTGCACGAGATCGTGCCGGTGGCGATCTCGGCAAAGAACGAACTAACGAGCCAGTATCCGATGGGCGATCTCGAAAAGGTCGGGATGCTCAAAATGGACTTCCTTGGCCTTACGACGCTCACCATCATCAGCGACTGCCTCGAGACTCTGAAAGAAAAGACCGGCGTCACCGTTGACTGGAGCGAGGTGCCGCTGAATGACACGAAGACGATGGAGCTGTTTGGCGACGGCAAGACCGACGCAGTGTTTCAGTTCGAGTCGTCCGGTATGCAGGATATCTGTCGCCGGTTGAAACCAAGGGAGCTTGAGGACCTTTCTGCCTTGAACGCCCTTTATCGCCCAGGCCCACTGGACGGCGGGATGGTCGAGGAGTTTATTCTCAGGCACCACGGCGAATAGGAGATCGAGTATCTGGTGCACGAGATGTAACATATCCTCAAGAACACATTTGGAGTGCTCGTCTATCAGGAACAGATAATGCAGATCGCACAAAAGCTTGCGGGTTACAGCCTGGGCGAAGCCGATCTGATGCGACGGGCGATGGGCAAGAAAGATCAGAAGGCAATGGCACCCCATGAGGTCAAGTTCATTGAGGGCGCAGTGGGACGCGGTATAGACAAGAAAAAGGCGAAAGCGATCTTCGATCTTATGGCCAAGTTCGCCGATTACGGATTTAACCGCAGCCACAGTATCGCTTATGCCTACGTCGCGTACCAGACCGCGTATCTGAAGGCCCACTACCCTGCCTATTTTTACGCAGCAGTGCTTTCGCACGAAGCCGATGACAGCGCAAAGGTTTATAAATATTCGAACGAACTTCGCAGCCTCGGACTCAGCCTGTTGCCGCCTGATGTAAATGAAAGCGATGAAGGGTTCACGCCCGGTGACGGTTCGGTGCGGTTCGGACTGAGCGCGATAAAAGGGATGGGAGCCGCGGCGGCGAAGGCGATAATCGAAGCTCGTGAGGGTGGTCGATTTAATTCGCTCTACGATTTCGTATCTCGCGTCGATCACACCGCGATCAATCGTAAGAGCGTGGAAAGCCTCGCTGCCGCAGGTGCGTTTGACTCCATGAAGCCCGACGATCTTCCGGCGAACCTATGGCGAGCGAAGATCTACTCTGCTATAGATGACGCACTCGCATTCGGGCAAAATGCCTGGAACGATAAGCTCCGGGGACAAAGCGGGCTCTTTGGCGGGGCGTCGGAATCGGCGGCCGACCACAGCTTGCCAAATGCGGAAACGTGGACTCAAGCTGAGATGTCGGCAAAGGAAAAAGTGTCACTTGGCTTTTATCTGTCTGCCCATCCGCTCGATGATTACCAAGAGATTCTGAAGGGGCTTGGTATACGCGCCATAGCGGACCATGACACGGTGATCAACGGTCAGCAAATGCTTGTTGCCGGTGTGGTCTCGGGGCTGCAGGTGCGATGGAGCAAGAAAGGCAACCGCTTTGCGAGTTTTCAGATAGAAGACCAGTCGACAAGCCTCAAGTGCCTGATGTGGGGCGACGAGTTCGGTAAATATGCCGACGCGATCGAGAACGATCAACTCCTGATAGTGGAAGGCAAGATCAAATCCAACGACGGCCAGGACATGATACTGATGTCGACAGGGGTCCGTTCACTTACAGAGGCCGTGTCAAAGAATGCACGTGCCGTGAAGATCACGCTGCCCGAAGGCGATTATGACGAGGCCTATTTTCAGGACCTTTGCTCAGTGCTGAGTTCGTCCCCCGGCCGATGTGAGGTGCACATAAGATTTCCTATCGGAGAGGTCGTGACAGAACTGCGTTCGGGCCCAATGCGGGTCGAGGGTTCTCGCCGGCTGGAGAAGGAACTCGAGCAAAGAGGGTGTTCCGTTAACTGGATACTGTAGAGTATTAATATGACCGAAGCTGTAAAGACCGCCTTTGAACGCGTACTAAATGCGCGACACCCGGAAAGGCCTTATTCGAAAGACCTTTTTTACTCGATCTTCGAGGAATTTATCGAGATACACGGCGACCGGCGGTATGCCGACGATGCGGCCATTATATGCGGCTTTGCCCGTCTCGGGGGTCGCGAGGTCGTGGTCATCGGACAACAAAAGGGCCGCGATACAAAGCAGCGACAGGTGCGGAACTTTGGCATGCCGAAGCCCGAAGGATACCGAAAGGCGCTCCGTGTAATGAAACTTGCTGAGAAGTTCCGCCGGCCGATAATCACTTTTATCGACACCCCCGGCGCCTATCCCGGCATCGATGCCGAAGAACGGGGCCAGGCCGAGGCGATCGCATTTAACCTCCGTGAGATGGCCGGCTTGAGAGTGCCGATCATCGTCGTCGTTCTGGGCGAAGGCGGCTCGGGCGGGGCGTTGGCTATCGGAATCGGCGACCGGGTTCTGATGATGGAGAATGCCGTCTACTCGGTTATTTCCCCTGAGGGCTGCGCCGCAATTCTATGGAAGGACGCTACGAAAGCGAGCGATGCCGCTGCCTGTTTGAGGTTAACTGCAGATGATCTGAAGGAGTTCGGCTTGGTGGATGACATCGTCCCGGAAGCGGATGACTGGCGGATAGATGTGTCGAAAGAAGACGATGCGAAGACCGATCCAAAATTTATTAAGATCGCCGAACGGCTAAAGGCGTCGATAGAGCGGCACCTGAGTGAACTCAAGAAGATCGAGCCAGAGGAACTGGTTAAGGAGCGGTACAAGAAATTTCGGAAGATGGGCGACTGGGTGTAAAGAGTGGAAGCGGGCGATCAGGTGACCGCCCGCTTTTCGTTCTAGAACGGAATATCATCATCGGCCGCGGCAGCACGGGTATTTTCCTCTGCCGGGGCATCGTTATTTGCAGGCCCTGCGAATTCGGCCTCGCCCGACTGTGAGCTGCCGGAATCCGAACCGCCGCCGTCACCGCGGCCCCCGAGGAACTGCATCTCGGTTCCCTGTACCTGCAGCGTTTGCCGCGTATTACCATCGCGGTCAGTCCATTCTTCCAGGCTTAGACGGCCTTCGATATAGACCTGGCGGCCTTTTGAGAGATACTTTGCGGCATTCTCAGCCTGCTGACGCCACAACGTGACCCTGAACCAGGTCGCCACTTCCTGAAATTCGCCCGATTTATCGCGTTTACGCTCGTTCGTGGCGATTGAAAAGTCGCAAACCGCAACGCCCTGAGGCGTGTAACGAAGCTCCGGATCGCGTCCGAGATTGCCGACGAGGATTATTTTATTGAAAGACATTTTACTTATTTATTCTCCGTGGGTTGATCTGATAAAAGAAAACTTTCGGGATATTACATTCATCAATCTATAACGGTCAAGTTTCAAATGTTAGAATCTTTTCCGGCACCCTACTAAGCGGCCAGTTATGTCTATTTCGCGAAAGATCTTTAAGCCCATGTTCGGCAAGGTATGCCTATATACGGCACTCTTTGGCCTTACTTTTGTTATGGGCTATGGACAGAAAACTGCCGGTAAGCCTGAGCAGCCTTTTGTAAAATGCTGGGAGATCGAACAGTCCTCGAGCCTGGCGGCCGCGCCCGTGACGGACAACGGAACCGTATTCCTGGCCGAGTCGGGGGGCGTGGTCCGGGCCGTCAACTCCGAGACCGGCGAGGCGGAATGGTCGATGGAACTCGGTGGTGCCGTCGTTTCAAACCTCT
>DATHVL010000090.1:0-3240 GCA_035461325.1 Pyrinomonadaceae bacterium | reverse complement strand
GCGGAGCAGCATCGCATTCACGGCCGGCCCCTTCCACCGAGCCGCCATCGACCGCATCGTCGCGGCCAACGCAGGCTCCCTCTTTTCCAAAAGCTCGATTCGGTCGATCATCGCCCGCACCAGCTCTTCGCTCGGTTTGCTGTCCGACATCACCGCCTCGCCCAACAGCCCTTCGACAGAAACTTCTCGGCTGGAGAACTCTTCTCCTAGCGCGCTCGCAACCGCCTGATTGACTCGTTCCCTTAACCCTTCGCCGATCCCCACGGTTAACGGGAAACCGCCCAATGGCCCCCCAAGCTCACGCTCAAGGGCCTGCTGCATCACCGACATCACGCGGGCCATCACCTGCACGGCATCTACTTTCTCCTCGATGCTAAAGCCTCCCGAAGCCAGCAACGCCTCTACAAGCGGCCCTCTGCCATAGCCTTCCGTTGTCGCCAGGATCCGCCTTAATGCCGGCACAGCCCGTGCATCGGCCTGAGTCTTCAATGCCGAAACCGCCGACATTCTGTATGGGTAATACACCTCCGTTCGACCCCCGGCCGAATTGGCTCGCGAGGTCCCGACTGCATTCGTATTCGTCGTCGCGACAGTATTCGCCGCTGTCGCGGCTGCATTCGCGGCCCGTGCAGCGGCTTCTGCGGCTCCCACCGCAGCATTGGCTGCGTTAACGGGCCCCCTATACAGCGGCGCGCTTTCCCTCGTCTCCCTCTCATCCAACAGAGCTATCAAACCCGGCACCGACTCCGGTATCTTAAAGGTCTGCAGCCCCCTGATCAGGCTCGAACGGTCGCCCGCGTCTCCCTCCGTCGCCCAGTCCTTGTCCCTCAGCCACGGAAGCAGAGCCCTGATGATCCTCTCCTCCGCCTTTCGGCTGTTCATCAGCATCAGGTTCCGCACCGCAGCGTTTCGCACCGTCCGGTTGTCGCTCGCCGCAAATTCGATCATCTTCTCCGTGTAATGCCCGTCCGGCATAAAATAGATGATCGTCGTCAGCCCCGTATACCGCTGTCCGTTAACCCTCAGGTCCGCAAGCGTCTCATCCGCCAACAGCGAAAAGTACCAATCGTCCCGCCCGCTCCAATCCTTTTCCTTCACCAGCGCATCCAGAGCCAGGTCCCGCATACCCGGCGTCGCATTCCGGTCCTCGACCACCGCTATCAACTCCGCCCGATACCTTTCGATATCCCCTATCGAATCCGTATCAATGGCGCGCCTATATAAGGCCCACGTCGCCATCACACGCGATGTCGGCGCCCCGTGATCGTTATAATGCCGGTTCACTATCGGCTCCGCCCGCTCCCACGCATTCCGTCCTAGAGCCAGCAGCTCATCGTGATTTGCCACGTACTGATCCGCCTCGCCCGATGCATTCGCCGGCCGTTCCAGATCCTCCGCAAAATGACGGCTGTTCCACATTAGCCACGTCCGCAAAGGCACCGTATCGCTGCCCCCGCTCGCCGCCATACGGTCGTGCAAATCCTTCACAAAATCCGCGCCCGCATCACTCCCCCTGAACGCGTTCAGATATTTCGTGATCTCTTCGGGATCCTTACTCACCTCAGCCCTCAGTCGCTGCAGCACCCTCGGCGAAGGCGTGATGTTGTACCCCAGCTCCTGATAGTTCGCGCTCTGATGCGCCCAATAATCCAGAATATCCTCGATCGGAGCATCGTCCGGCGGAGGCTTCGACTTGTCATAGAACTCCTCCGTCCGCTCACCTCGCGACGCAGGCATCAGCGGATTCGGCGGCGGAGGCGCCGGCAGCTCGAGCAGCGTGTCGACCACATCCTTGTTCGCCTCCACCGGCCGCGTCAGCGTGACCGCGCCAAAGATCAAAAGGGAACCGCAAAACGCCGCAGCATATATTGTTCGTTTCATGGGCAGTAAATGGAGCGCGGACACTTTTGTCCGCATGAGTGCGTAGCACGAATCTGTGCAGAAGCCCGCGCGTAAGCAAGGGCGTAACCGGGACCGCGAACTTACCCGTCTCGCCGAACTCGCCAAACTTTCCGAGGGTGCCAATCCGCAAAAAAGGTCAATTACTTATTACCCCATCCCCGCCCAAAAAGCAATATTTTTCAAACGGAACGCGGCCGCCCCGTCCGCATCTTCAGCCTGTGAAACAGGCTTCCCGCCAAGGGCGATCTCAGCCCCGTCGTTACGGCGGGGAACTGGATTCCATTAACTACTAGAGTCGAATGGGAGAATGGCTAGAATACGCCTAGGGTGTGGTCGCGGTCGCCTTTCGGCTTTCGATAACGTTATGCACTTCGAAAAACTCGACCTCGGGCGGGCCGACGCCCAGTTCCTCCATTAAAGGCCTTAGCGTTTCGCCAAACGTTTCGAAATCTGCGCGCGATTCCCAAGTGTCGGTGACGCTAAGATTCTCGGTATCGCCGAAACATACATGATAGAGCCGTCCCGCGGGCGAGCCTGCTCCGGCCGCTTCGAGCTTTTGCAACAGCTCGTCATATTTTGCCGCCGTGAAACCCGGCGTAGTCACATTCAAAACAACTGCCATATTTCCTCCATTGCTAATGCCTCGCATGAAGCAGTAGCGCCCGGTCACCTCTAAATTTTATCGAGGGCACGATCGTATCACTTTTTATCAAATCTGCAAACGGAATTTTGCAAGGACACTGCCCGCTCGCAGCGACGGCAAATAGAGCGCCGTTGCTGCTGTCTATAGAACCGGCCGACGAGCTATTTACCAACCTCGAGCACCTTTCCCTCTCTGTCATAAAGGGAGAGTCCGCCGCCGTCTTTGTTCGCTCTGATCCGGACGGTTGCCTCGGTGCGGTCATCCATCAACAGGAGCGCTGAGCCGCGTTCGTCCGCCCCGTATTTCGAACGGATCGTTCCTGTGCTGTCGCGAAGCCTGAAGATCACCTCGCCATTCGACTCGACTTTGATCTGTGCCCGTACCTTGCCGCCCTCGTCAACGATTTCGAGGGCCTTGGCGCGCACCAACGGCAAGACGTCGGTCTGTGCCGAGGTCGTCCCCGTTTGCGTCAATAGAAAAACAAGAACGATCAGATTTAAAATGGATAGGGCTACTGCGGCACGCGGCAGATTCATGGTAAGCCTCCTTTTGGCTGATTCTGCCCTCCATGCTAATACATCTGGCCCCACACCGAAAGAGTTTTTTGCACTAATAGATAGCGGCCGCCATCAACAAAAAAAAAGCCCGCGGTCACTCACGGGCTTTCTTCTATATGTTCTGACTCCCGGCCACTG
>DATHVL010000089.1:0-2802 GCA_035461325.1 Pyrinomonadaceae bacterium | reverse complement strand
ATTTTCTTTCGACGTCGGCGTATCTCTTCGCGGAGCTCGGCATCTGACAGCGCCCGCTCGCCTTTCTGCACATCCTCGATATACCCGGCCAATGAGAATGCATCGATCTGTTCCGCGGTCGCCGAATAAAGATCTGAAAGGTCGGTAAACGCGGCCCGGAGCTCCACCGTGTCCTTTATAAAAGTCCCAAATTCGATCTGCCCCGCCCCATACGCCGCAAGCACTTTGTACAGGCGAAAGTCCATCTCCTCCGTGTCGAACTCCGCTATCGCATTCGGCAGGTATATCGTTTTGCCGTCGCCGATGCGGGACTCCTGCGGCATCGCCGTCTGCGGCTCGATCTCAACCTCGCGGCCTGTCAGCGCTTCGACATAAAGCCTCAGTACGTGCTGGATCTCCTCAAGCCTCAGCCCGGTGCGGGTCTTCTTGAGCGTGTCGTTCGACTGCCGTGTCTCCAGGGCGAAGTAACTCCGCCGCGCCTTGGCCGATGCATCCTTCATCGAACGCAGCCCGATCTCTATCCACTCCTCGAATTGATCTACCGAGACCGCCTCAAGCGCGGGGGCCGACGAGCGAAACGCCGCAAGCGCGCTCTCGGGGTCGGTCTCGGCGATCTCACCGGCGAGCGCGAGTATCCGCCGGATCGCCTTGATCTTGACGCTGCCGTCCTCGGCCCCGTCGAGCGACAGCCGATCCAAACGGCGGAAAAATCTCGGCGTTGCGCGCAAGAACGCGATGAGGACCGCGTTGCCGCCTAACGCGATCTTCGTCAGCACGCCGCACCAATCATCGAACACCGCCGGCTCCAGCCTCAGCACCTCACCGCCCGCATTGATAAAGTGGAGCGTGACGCTGCCGCCGTGGTCGAGAAAATCGGAGGCCCGCTGCGAAAGTAGGATTGCTTCATCTGCTTCAAGCCCTGCAAATGCATCGGGCAGCCCGGTCCAAAGGTCCGCGGTCATCCCGCCCGTGCGATTCGCAAAACTTGATGCCAAAGCAACGACCGCCTCCGCGACCCGTCCGTGCTCTGCGTCAAACCCTTCGATCGCCCTCACCACCGGCAGGGTCCGCTTTAATAGGTCATAACTGTGCTTTGCCGAACGGCGTGCAATATCGGCGGCAAGCTTTAGGATCTCCGTAAGTAGTTCAGGTTCGCGAACTTCTGCAGCAAGCCCTGGAACAAGCTCATAGGTTTCTAAAGATATCGAGCTTGAAAGCACGAGCTGCCGCGAGCAGATCTCAAACAACAATGGCCGGCCCTTTTCAGGCACTGCAGCTAGCCCCTCGACTCCTGCCGAAAAGAACCGCGTTCCCGTTTCGGCCTTTCCCATCGCAAGCTTTCGCCCCAGCTCGCCCCACGCACGCAGGTCGTCCGCCGATAAGACCTCCGCCGCCGCGGGAACGGCCTCGATGAAATCACGGCTCACGCGCAGGCTGACGCCCGCAAGCGCGGCGCTCGTTTCCATTGCCGCTCGGCGCTTTTCCGGCGCCAGCCGCGAAAGCCCGGCGGCGAGGCCGGTCAAGGTTTGCTTACGGCCGCCATCGGCGTTTTCTTCGGTCACACTTTGAGTTTAGAGCCCGCAACAGGCGATATCAAACCTAGTGCAGATGACCGTGATCATTGGTTTGGCGAACGGTAAGGGCGGTCAGGAAGGGAAAGTCCTCATACTCGCCGGGAACGAGCACAAACTGGCGGGGAGGCACCCCGTCCGGATAAATAAATACGTGAAAGCATGCGTTCACGCCATATTCGATCAAGGCGTCCAGCTTGTTCGCCCGTTCCATCTCTGCAAGCTTCTGCATCAGAAAGTTCTGCTCGTCGACGGTCATGTGCTTGCGAGCGAGATCAAAAGCGCACCCCGACGTGTGCGGCGGCAGAGCTCCCTGCCCGCGCACCTTGTAGGCATTCGCGTTGCCCTGAGACAGCAATATCTGATAATCCATCGAACGCGTAAGCGAAGTCACGCGAAGAGGCCGTCCGAATTGTGCGAGATATGCCGCTCCGAGCTCCTCCAGTATCGGTCGTGCTCGCGGATGAAACATCCGAAGCAGGCGCCGGCGGATCTGCTTCCGATGCGAAGCATCATTGAGGTCATAACGCTGGCCGGCAAAGTTTCCCGCAAGCTGCTCGAGTGCCGGGAATTTGGGATGTCCCGGTGCCACCGGAGCCCTGATATCGTTCGGCGAAGCAAATTCAAATGATGTAAAAGGAATATCCTGGGCCGACCCGCCTACATCCAGGTAATATTCGTTCGCCGCCATCGGCATTTCGATCAGCTCGCCGTCAATTCGCTTCTGCGCCAGATCCGCAAAATCCATCGGCTGTTGATAGCCCCCGCGGCGCATTTCGGCGAGCTTGCGCGTTTGCTTAATAACTCCGTCACCGTACAACTCCTTGGGGACATTAAGTCCGGGCGGCCGTATTCCCGTGGGCCCGGTTCGCGGTGCAAGCGCGAGCTTTTGCCTTTCGGCGAGGAAAGTGGCGGAAACATTTAATTGAGCCGCCTCGGCCTCCGGCGATGCGATGTTGATGTCGGCAACATCAGTGGCGACCAACTCCTCTTCCGCGACTTCCCAGGCAGAGAGAATGTCCTGAATATCTTCGAGGTCCTCTCCTCCCAGCGGATCGATCACGCGGACTGGTATCGCTGCAGACGCGGTCGTCCTGCCTCCGACCGGCCCCGGCTTTGGGTCGTCATCCATTTGCGACACAAGGATAAAAGCGATACCGCCGAAAAGCAGGATCAGCACCGTCATAACGGCTGCCACGGCCACCGCCCAGTGCATCCCCCGTTCGCCTCC
>DATHVL010000088.1:0-4746 GCA_035461325.1 Pyrinomonadaceae bacterium | reverse complement strand
GATTGGCAGACGGCCCATCGCGCGGCCTGTGAGGAGTACGCCGCGTCGCACACAATCAAGATCCCGGAACCCCGGCCCCTTGTCATCGTCTCTGCCGGCGGAATGCCTTACGACATCAACCTGATCCAGGCGCACAAGGCGCTCGATGCCGCAGCGGCCGCATGCGAACCGGGCGGCACGATCGTTTTGACAGCTGAATGCCGCGACGGCACGGGCGGGAGTGATTTCGTCAATTGGTTTAGCTCGGCGGATTCCACCGAGCTTGCAGAAAACCTCGCCCGGGGTTACACGGTAAACGGCCAGACCGCCTGGAGCTTGTTAAAAAAAGCTGAGAAGTTCGATGTCCGGCTTGTCTCAACCCTCGACTCGGATGCCGCCGCGGCAATGCGGCTCACGAGATTTCCTACTTTGGAAACTGCCGTAGCGGGCATCGATCGCCCCGCGTACGCGATCCCGCAAGGCTCGCGCGTAAAGATCTGTTCAGACTTATCGGCTAAAGAGCCTTAGACAACCCCCAAATGGAGCATGTTATAATTTTCCCCGTATGAGGCATCCCACGAATGCGCTTGTCGTAGACGACGAACCCCAAATAAGAAATTTTGTAGCGGACATTCTCAAGGATGAGAATTGGTCTGTAACTACCGCCGCGTCTGCAGAAGAAGCTTTCGACCTTATCGAAGATCAGCGCTTCGAATTGGTCTTTTCGGATGTGATGCTTGGAAAGGCGGACGGCTATGAGGTCCTCCGTCGCTTTTCCGCCGAGCAGCCGGATGCCCGCGTCGTGCTGATGACGGGCCGCGGTTCGGCAGCCGGTGCTCTCGATGCTACCGCCATCGGAGCTTACGATTATCTGGTGAAGCCCTTTGAGGTCGCCGATGTCGTGAACATTTCAAGCCGCGTGCTCGAACAGCTAAAGCTGCGAGCCGCACCCCGTGGTTCCGCAAGCGCTGAGGATCCCGGATATACGTCAGACATTCCGCTGATCGGCAAAAGCCCCGCGTTCGTCGATTGCCTTAAGATGGTCGGGCGAGTGGCGCCGTCCACGCTGCCGGTTCTGATAACCGGCGAGTCCGGCACGGGTAAAGAGATAGTCGCCTCGGCCATTCATCGAAGAAGCACTCGTGCCTCAAAACCTTTTGTCGCGGTTAACTGCGGGGCCATTCCCGTCGATCTTATCGAATCAGAACTCTTCGGCCACTCGAAGGGCTCGTTCACGGGCGCGAGTGCAGAGCGGGTCGGGCTTTGGGAACAGGCCGACGGAGGTACGATATTTCTCGATGAGATCACGGAAACCAATCCTCTCTTTCAGGTCAAACTCCTTAGAGCTCTCCAGCAAGGAGAAGTTCGCCGGGTCGGTTCGAACCGTACGCTCAAGGTCGATGTCCGCGTTATAGCCGCCACCAACCGAAGTATCGAAGACGAGGTTGCCGCGGGGCGCTTCCGCCAGGATCTGATGTATCGGCTAAATGCTGTGACGATCTCGCTGCCGCCGCTTCGCGATAGAGAAGAGGACATCCCGCTGCTGGCGGATCATTTCGCAAAGAACGTAGACGGGAAGCCCAGGCGTTCCCTGAAATTCTCAAAGGCGGCTCTCGACTTGTTGCGAAAATATAAGTGGCCGGGGAACGTTCGTGAACTTGAGAACACTATTCTTCACGCGGTTTCGATGGCGGACGACGTCGTTTACCCCGAGCATCTGCCCGAGCGGCTAAGCAATTTCAATCCACCTGAGCGGCCGGCGGCCACGGATGGTATCCGAGATGTCGAGACTGACGGAGAACTCCCGACACTTGCGGAGATGCAAGCTTCATACGTTCACCGGGTGCTTGCTCATACAGGCGGAAATAAACAGGCGGCCGCCCGCATCTTAAACATCGACCGAAAGACCCTCTCACGGATCATTACCCGATCTTAAGGTCCGCTTCGCGCTCGCCGACCGGGGCGTTCTGCCTCATCACAAGTTTCAGACCGGATCATTTCGCCTCGCGGGACCCCATTTTTGTTGGGGATCACAGCGATCGCTCAAAGTTTAACCGCGGCACGCCGGTTGCACTAGTTATGAATTACGGGCTGGATCAAGGTCCGCTGCTTCTTATGAAAAACTCCCTCGACCCTGTAAAAGTATTGGTCATAGGTACTGATTTTGAGCGTCTGAGCGAAATGTTTGAGACGTTTGACCGCGCCGGCTTTGTTCTGTCATTTGCGTCCGGCGGCCGTGAAGGCCTTCGGGCAATGCGTATGGAACGTCCCGATATGGTGCTGTGCGAAATGGGCTTGCATGACATGACCGGGCTTGACGTCTGCCGAACCATACGCGAAGAACCGCCGCTCGCCGATGTCTGTTTCGTGATGATAGCGAAGTCCTATCACAATACCCGCAACTTGCTCGATGCAATGGCGGCCGGCGCCGACGACTGCCTGACCGAACGATCCCTTCTCACGCACTTGGTCGCGAAGATCGTTTGGATGGTGAGCCGCAGGCGTCTTGAACGCAAACAAACTGCCGCGTTTGCGATCCACCGATCGCGTCAATCGCAGCTCGCCGGACTACTAAGGGATGCGGCGTCCATGCTCGAGGAGATAGTACCCCACGCAGAGGGCCCCAACGCCGCTCACTTGGCCGCTCCAGATCTTTTTGCTTCACTTGCCGGGCTCTTGGATGAGCAGGTGAGCGTTCTTGAGAAGCTTGGGGATAAACCTCCCGGTTACGCCGGAACGCCTACTGCCGGAGATACGACGCCTCAAGAACTTAGCCTGACAATGTAATTCCGACCTGAACAAAAAAGCCCCGGCTATCCGAATGGATGACCGGGGCTAAAGCGAATTTGAGTTCAAATAAAAGGAGTGAACTATTTACTCGTTCGTGGGAAAAGGTGGGAGACTTTTCAAAGCGGGTGGAGGTCGACCGCTTTTTATGGGAGGCGAGAGGTACGACGGCGTTCCTGACGTACCTCTCTTTCGCGTGCCAAGGGGTTAGAATGACAGTTGAATTTGAGGAGAAGCCGCTGCGTGATGATCCGAAACGGCTTCCGGACTACAAGGTGGAGTTAGTTATACTTAGCCTTTGCGATAGGCGAATGGGAGATAAATCCGTGGGAGTAGATCGAAAGGACACAAACAACAAAAGGAGAATATAAACCGATTACTATAGAGTGGGAGACGTGGGAGAAGTCTCTACCGGCGAAGTCTTGCCGAATTAAATTGTCAATCAGTTTCGGCCTTTCTACGCCGGTGACGCCGTATTGGCGTCTGCTATTTGTAGATGCAACGCATGTGCCAATCTTAGTGCTCGGCCTAATGATCGTATAAACCCAATGTCAGTAACGAGATACGGGGGATGCCTCATCTCGGGCAGGGTCGTTTGAATTGGCAGTGGGGAAGAAAGGGACAGTGCATTCCGAGGAAATTTGGCCTAGTCAAAGATCAATTGTTCCCGTTCCCGTTAGATGCTTTCTGTTCCAGCAGCATCGTGAGTTCATTTAACGGCAGCGGCCGGCTGAAATAGTAGCCTTGGTACTCATCACACCTGAGCAGGTCGAGAAAACGAACTTGGTCTTCGTCCTCCACGCCCTCCGCTACAACCTTCAACCGCAGATTGTGGGCCAGACTTATCATTGCCATTGTCAGGCTCGCGTCATCCGCGTCCGTCGTCACATCCCGAATGAACGAGCGGTCTATTTTCAGCACGTCGATCGGTAGCCTTTTTAGATGGCCGAACGAAGAATAGCCTGTTCCGAAGTCGTCAAGCGAGATCCTAATTCCCAGATCTCTTAGGTCAGCGAGAGTATCGATCGCGGCATCCATATCGCGCATCAAAGAACTTTCCGTGATCTCGAGGTTCAAATAGCTTCCGGACAAGCCGGTTTCTTCCAGTATCTTTTGAACCTTTTGAACAAGGGAATCCTGATGAAGCTGGCGGAGTGAGAAGTTGACGGCAACACTCAGATCAAACCCCTGTTCGATCAGCCTGCGGGTCTCCGTGCAGGCCTGCTGCAGAACCCACTCGCCGAGCGGCACGATCATCCCCGTTTCTTCCGCGAGCGGAATAAACTCCGCGGGTGATATCATCCCGAATTCGGGATGCCGCCAGCGGACAAGTGCCTCGACCCCCGAGATCTTGCGTGAGTCCGCGTCGATCTTTGGCTGGTAGTAAACCTCAAACTCTCCGCGTTCGAGGGCCCTCCGGAGGTTTTGCTCCATAGCAAGACGTTTTTCGGCGTCGGCGTTCATCCCATCCGAGTAGAATTGGTAACTGCCTCCGCCATTCTCACGAGCCTGCAGCAAGGCGGCGCTCGTATTTTTTAGCAGCTGATGAGGATCTGTGCCGTCATCGGGGTAATAGCTTAAACCGATGCTCGCTGTAAGAAAGACCTCGTCCTGCTCCGACAAGATCGGCTGTTTCAATAAACCCTGCAAGCGTTCCACCAGGTCCACCGCTTCCTGGTCCGACCCCTTCATCGTAAGCAATAGTCCGAATTCGCCGCTCTCGATTCGGGCGAGTGTGATCTCCTCACTGATCGCTCCCGCCAGCCGCCGGGCCGCTTCGCTCAAAAGCTTATCTGCACGGGCGTGTCCCAATGTATCCTGCAGCTTTTGAAAACCGTCTATTGCCAACCTGACGAGAGCAACCTTTTCGCCCTCGCGCGCGGTGATCAGCGATTGTTCGAGGCGGTCCTGGAACAACGTGCGGTTTGGCAGATCAGTTAGCGGGTCATGGTATGCAAGATGGTTCAGCTGATCGGTGCG
>DATHVL010000087.1:0-3589 GCA_035461325.1 Pyrinomonadaceae bacterium | reverse complement strand
AATCCAACCAGCGTGCTTACTAGGGTTGAATCACGAAATTCGTTCTTTTTTTCCTTACCGAACGTAAGAAGTCCAAAGCGGTGGTGGAATAAGATGAACAGGATGGCAGCGGCCACCAAAAGCAACAAAATGTAATCAACTATGTCCACTTAGTAGGCTGTTCCGCATAGATGTTAAACCGTCTCGACATGCGACACCAAATTGCCCGGAAACGGAGCACTGGGATGGGATGCCACCCGACGAACCGGTTTCTCGGAGACTATGAACGGAAAGCGATACTTATAGTTGAATTATCCCGGATCGCCGGTGGTCGCGGCCGAGGTTTCAGGAGCCTGGAAAAGGCTTTCGAATCTAGGATCACCGTGGAGTAGTGCGAGGTCGGGATCTTGACGGGCCCAGGCGGTGGCGCTGTAACCCGCGTCGATCGCCTTTTTGAGCGAGTGCAAGGCGTCGTTCACATTTCCCATAAGGCAAAAGACGCATGCTAAATTGTAGAGGATCATTGTGTCGTCAGGTCGGAGTGCCATCGCCATATCCGCCTCTCGTTTTGCGTCGTCGAGCCGCCCGTACGAGGCGTATTTGCCCGCTAGGAGAACGCGAGCCCGTGCGTCTTCCGGTACCTTTTTCAGATGACCCTCGAGGATCGCGATCATTCGATGACTGAAATTGATCTGCGCGTCCTTTTTCCCGAGTGCGCCTAAAGCATTGGCGATGGGAATGGTCGTATTATAATTTTCGCCCGCATGTGCGAGAGCATCCTCCATGATATCGACCAGTTCCTGATATTGGCCCGACTCGAAAAGAGCGCTACCTAATAGATAGTAACCTCCGTCGAGGTCGGGATACTTCTTGAGCGTCATACGCATCTTATCGATCACCTTGTCGTACAGTTTCGAGGCAAAATCAAGCCAAGCCTCTGCCAGTCGAACTTCGGGCGCATCACTACCGTTCCGGCGAGCTTTGTCCGTCGCGGCCACGGCACGGTCGATCCAGCGTTGATCGCGTTCGAAGTAATAGAAATGCTGAACGCAGACGTTGGCCAGGCCCGCATGCGCGAGCGCAAAATTTTCGTCGAGTGCCACAGCGCTCTCAAACATCTGAAGGGCTATCTGGAGGTCTTGCCGGGCGACACGACGGGCATAATTCCGTCCGCGTAGGTAGAGATCATAGGCGTGGGGATTTTCGGTCGGTTTTTCGGCAAGAGCTTCTTGTTCCTGGGGCGAAAGAGTAATTCGCAACGCGGCCGCGATCTTCGATGCGATCTCATCCTGGACTGCAAATACGTCCTCCATCTCGCGGTCGTACCGTTCGGACCATAGCGGAAATTCGGTCGCTGCATCGATCAACTGAGCATTGATCCTCAGCCGATTTCCTATCCGGCGGAGACTGCCGGCCAGGACATGTGAGGCACCGAGTTCCTTACCCACTTGTCCCGCAGTGACCGACCTGTCCCGATACGGAAGTATATTTGCCCGAAAAAATGTTCGCAGACCGTTGATCTTGGACAGCTCGGTTGTGATGTCTTCAGTGATGCCATCGCGAAGATACTCGTCCTCTTTCATTCCACTCAGATTTTCAAAATAGAGGACAGCAATTGACTGTTCTTTGACAGCCTGGGGAGAAAACGTGCTGTGGATCGCACCCACCTCGCCGGAATGCCTTCCGGAATCAAGATCCCGTTTTAGTCTTTTCAATGCGGTCTTTACTTCTGTCGCGCTTTGAAACCTTAGGTCGCGGTCCCTTTCGAGCAGCTGCGAAACGATCCGGCCAAGTTCTGCGGGTAGAGATGGGTTGACCTCATTCAGCGGTGCCGGATCGCGATTCAAAATAGAGTCAAAAACCACCGCCGATGTATCACCTTGAAAGGGCAAAACCCCCGTGGCCATTTGATACAGTACGGTTCCAAAAGAGAACAGGTCGGTTCGTGCATCCGTGACCTCGCCGCGTGCCTGTTCGGGCGACATGTATGCAACGGTTCCCATCGTTGCTCCTGCGGATGTCAAGCCGTCCGCAATTGCCGTAGGTATGTTCGAATCGGCTCCGGGCTTCTGATGGTCGATCTTGGCCAGGCCGAAATCGAGGATCTTCGCCTGTCCGCGAGAGGTAACAAAAATGTTCGCCGGCTTAAGGTCGCGATGAATAATGCCTTTAGAGTGTGCCGATTCAAGTGCGTCGGCGATCTGTACACCCAGAGTTAAAACCGATTCGACTGCTATCGAGCCGGTCCGGATGCGGTCCGACAGGGATTCCCCTTCAAGGAGCTCCATTACGATGAAATGCTCTGATTCATGCTGCTCGATGCCGTGGATCGTACAAATATTCGGATGATTGAGAGACGAGGCGGCGCGGGCCTCTCTTTGAAATCGCTGTAACAGACTCTCGTCTTTAGCCATCGACGGCGTCAAGAACTTAAGTGCAACGTGACGACCCAGATTTGTGTCTTCAGCCTCATAGACCACACCCATTCCACCCTCACCGAGTTGTGACGTGATCTTATAATGCGAAATCGTATTACCGATCATTATTACTCCTCAGCGGCATGAAAGGCTGCCTGCTGACTTGAGGCCGGATAGAGCCGTTCGAATTCAGGATCCCCATGAAGCTTTGCAAGGTCCGGGTCCTGTCGTGTCCAGGTAGCATTCCGGTAACCGGATTCCCAAGCCTTTTTTATCGCGATCATTGCGTCCTTGGTGTTGTTCATCGCGCAGTAGGCACAGGCGGTGTTGTAAAGGATCATTGCGTCGTCGGGCCGAAGCGCCATCGCCATATCGGCTTCTCGCTTGGCTTCGTCAAACCGCCCGAGCATGGCATAGTTACCCGCCAGCAGGACGCGAACGCGGGCATCCTCGGGCGTCTTTTTGAGAGCTTCCTCGTAAACGGCCATTTCGCGATGCACAAAGTTCATTAGTGCGTCCTTCTTACCCAGTGCACCGAGAGCGTTGTGGATCGGCATGACGGTATTGTAGTTCTCGCCGGCGTGGGAAAGGGCTTCTTCCATCATGTCGACGATCTCTTGGTATCGTCCCGATTCAAACAGCGCACGCCCTAGCAGATAATAGCCGCCCTCAAGATCGGGATGTGTCTCCAGCGCTTTACGCATTGTATCCACAGCCATCTCGTACCTCGCCTCGGCATAGTCTACCCATGCCTCGGCAAGCTTAACCTCAGGCGCTTCGGTGCCCTTCGCGCTCGCAATTCGCGTCGAGGCGATCGCGCGGTCGAGCCACGCTTGATTGCGTTCGAAATGCCAATAGTACTCCGCGCAAACCGTTGCCAATCCGGCGTGGGCGAGGGCGAAGTTCGGGTCAAGAGCAACCGCGTTCTCATACATCTGCAGGGCGAACATCATGTCCTGACGCCCAACCCGACGAGCATAATTCCTGCCGCGGAGATAAAGATCGTATGCCTGGAGATTTTCGGTCGGTTTCGCGGCGAGGGCTTGCTGCTCTTGAGGGGATAGCGTGATCCGAAGTGCTGAGGCGATCTTCGATGCGATCTCGTCCTGAACGGCAAAAACGTCTTCCATCTCGCGGTCGTAGCGCTCGGACCAAAGCGGAAAATCGGTCGCCGCGTCGATGAGCTGGGCATT